>CAJACJ010000065.1 GCA_903938205.1 uncultured bacterium | reverse complement strand
CCCCCGCCACATCTTGGCGCGCATGTCTTGAAGACGGAAGTATCCCCCGAGAAATAGTTCAACCCACTTTGGGAATCAGATTCGCGGCCACGGCTTCCAACATGGCGTGAACGGCGCGCGTGGCAGTGTTGCTGTCCATGCTGGGTCCGCCACGCACAAGAGCCTGTTCAGGAAGTTGTGGCACATGAATGAAGCCAGCTGTGAAGTTGTGGAATTCCAAGGAAGATTTTTTCGTTGAGTGAACATGCTCAAGTAATCGAAACATAATTTCGTTGCAAAGAAAAGTTCCCGCGTCGGTGGATAATTGCGCGGGAACTCCACACGACAAGCACGCATGCAACATGGCATGCGTTGGCAATGTTGATGAATGCGTGTCGGGCGCGCCCGCAATCACAACTTCATTTCTCAGTTGAAGACCAGCGTTATCCGCGATTCGACTGTCGCGCACGTTCACCGCGCGCATTTCAATGTGAACGCAATCTGCTTTGGCGGATTCACCAAGGGCCACAACCACGTCTGGTTGAATTTGTTCAATACGCTGGAGAGCGGCATGCCATGCGGATTGCGGCTCAATTCCGCCAATAACTGGAAGAGCAAGATAATTACGCGAGCCAATTTGTGGATTCATACTTGCAAGCAACTTTGAGATTTCAATCGTTGGATTCATGGGGCTTCCGCCAAATGGCTCAAAGCTTGTCACCAGAATCAGCGGACGAGAAATAGTTGCAGAAGCGCTCACAAGAGCACGCTACCAAGCCATTCAATTTATTTCACGCACGGTTACGCTGCAAGGAATACCGTGACTCAAGCGCGACCATCCAATCCACGTGGCAACGGCCCAAGACATTCACAGAACCAAATCAAGTGGAACATTGGCGTTGACACTGGCGGAACATTCACCGATTGCGTGGCTCGGCATAGTGATGGCCGGATCGCGCGCGCCAAGGTGTTAAGCACGTCGGCGTTTCGTGGCGTGGTGCGTGGCGGATCCAAGGATTCACTTGTGATTGAATTTGCAAGTGGACTGTTGCAAGACAATGTCGCTGAATTTTTTACAGGATTCGTGATTCGCGCGGTGGATGGAGAGGTGAACAGATACGCGAATGAAGCCGTTACAAAAGGCGAAAATTCAACACGTGATATTGTGCAAGCGAAACACGCGCATGTTGAAGCGGCGCACCTTCTTCAGTCTGGTCATGTTGAGTTTCAAATCAGGGCGGCCGCATCCACGCGCAATATGACCAACCAAAAAACAAGCGTCATTCAGGGAGAAAATGCCGTTTCATCACGTGCAGTTCACGCGCATGAACTGCACCCCACTGGTTCATTCGTGGACTGTGTCGCGCCATTTGAAGCGCCAATTCTTGCCGCGCGCCTTGCCATTGGTCGACCATTTCCGCTGCCATTAGATGATTGTCGAATTTGTATTGGTACCACTCGCGGAACCAACGCGCTGCTGCAAGGACGCGTGAGCCCGGTGACGTTGTTTGTGAATGATGGCTTGCAAGATATTTTGCGCATTGGTGATCAGCGGCGCCTAGATATTTTTGCGTGCGCGCCACGCAAGCCTTTCACACTGGAAAAAAATTCTGTTGGGGTGAATGCGCGCATGACATGTGATGGAAATGAATTGACGGCGCTAGACGAGAATGCGCTGCGATTCGGCGCGCTCAATTGCGCCCATGCTGGAAACACCATCGCCGCCGTGGCGCTACTACACGCAGCCGTGAATCCGGCGCATGAAATTCGCGTGGCGCAACTGTTGCGTGACGAAGGCTTCACATGGGTTTCTCTTTCACATCAATGTGGCTCAACAAGCCGCTTTGAACCACGCGCGCGCGCCGCCGTGGTGGACGCGGCGCTGAGTGGTCCAGTTGGCGAATTCATACAATCCATTGAAAATGGCGCCTCTGGCGCAGATATTTTTATGATGACTAGCGCGGGCGGACTTACTCCAGTCTCCGCATTTGCGCCGCGTGAAAGTTTATTGTCAGGACCCGCGGGCGGCGTGGCCAGTGCGGGCGACATTGCGCGCGAATGTGGCTTCACGCGTTGCGTCACGCTGGACATGGGCGGCACAAGTACCGACGTGGCGCGCGTTGATGGCTCGGCGGAAATGTGCGATGAAACAAAAGTTGGCGCCGCAACAATCGCGTCCCCGTGCGTGGCTGTTGAAAGCGTGGCTGCGGGTGGTGGATCTATTTTGTGGTGGGACGGTGAAGCCAAACGGGTTGGACCGCAAAGCGCAGGCGCTGTTCCTGGTCCCGCGTGCTACGGCGCGGGTGGACCATTGACGCTGACCGATGCGCATTTCATTTTAGGGCACATCCATGCGGACATGATGCCAATTCCAATGTCACTGAACGATGCATTGCAGCGCGCGCATGAATTGCACGCGGCCATAACGCAGCACAATGATTCAAATATCGTGGCAGGCGCGGAGCAAGAGGAAGGCGCCACACATCTCAAATCAAAAAACAAACATGAAACCGCGCCCATAAAACTGCATGAAATGCTGCACGAATTCATTGGAATTGCAGACGAAGCAATGGCCGCGGCCATTCGAACGGTCACAGTTCGCAAGGGTGTTGATCCAACCACCCACGCGCTTGTGGCGTTTGGCGGCGCTGGCGGACTTCACGCGTGCGCCATCGCGCAGCAACTTGGTATGGAGAACATTGTTCTTCCAGCGGACGCGGGTCTTCTGTGCGCAAGTGGAATTTCCCAAGCGCCTGTAACGCGGGTTGTCTGGGAACTTGTGCTGCAAGTAATTGGTGATGAGCAACCATCGCTGCATGAAAAGTTTTCCCAATTATTTGAGCGGGCAAAAAAAGAGTTGCTGGATATCGGAATGGATGCCTCCACCGCCAATCAAACTCGTCGCGTGGCGTTGATGCGCTTGAAGGGACAAGAAGAAAGTCTGGAGATTGAATTGCCGCTTGCGAATGCGCAGCCGCTGAACGCCGATCGACTGCGTGAATTATTCAAGCGCCGTTTCCATGACACATATGGATTCCTTCCCGATGCAGCGCGTGCGATAGAGCTTGAACGCATTCGCCTTCAAGTGGACATCGCGCGGAAAAGTCTGACGCGCGCGAAGAGTGACGCGAATACACCGACTGAGATTATTGGTCCAAGAGTGCTTTCACGCGCCCATTCCACGGCGTTTGTGGCCGCGGGCTGGCGCGCGTCAACACATACCAGTGGCGCCACAATTCTTTCCCGCGATCGCTCCGCATCACAATCAACCAACACCACCGCGCACTCGCATGAACTTATCGCGGCACGGCTTGGCTCCATTGCCACTGACATGGGCGAACAACTTCGACGCACCGCGGTTTCACCCAACATCAAAGATCGATTGGATTTTTCATGCGGCCTGCTCGATGTGGATGGATTTCTTGTTGTAAACGCGCCGCACATTCCAATTCACTTGGGCGCGCTTGGCGTGTGCGTGCGTGAAGTTGGCAAGTCGCATGCGTTTGCGCCCGGTCAAGTATGGGTTGTGAATCACCCGCGCTTTGGCGGTTCGCATTTGCCCGATCTCACCGTGATCACGCCGATATTTTCCAAAGCGAACTCGAATGCCGACAATGCAGAACTCATTGGTTTCGCCGCCAATCGCGCGCACCATGCCGAAATGGGTGGAACACGTCCCGGATCCATGCCGCCCGACGCAACCACTCTTGCGCACGAAGGTGTGGTGATTGAGCCAACGCTGATTGTTGAACAGGGCGTGGCGCATTTGGATCGCGTGGAGCGTCAACTGCGCGGTGGCGCATGGCCAAGCCGCATGGTGGCGGACAATCTTGCTGATATTTCGGCGCAAATAGCGGCAAATGAGCTTGCCGTAGCGCGCATGCGCGACGTGCTTGCGCAAACAAATTTGGAATCTCTGCGCGCGGCATGCCACAAGTTGCGCGCGTCCGCTCGTCGCGCCGCGGAGCGTGCGTTGCAATTATTGCCCGCCGTGATCGCGCCGCTTGAAGAGCGTCTAGATGATGGCACAGTGTTGCGTGCGCAAATGCACCGCTTGGAAAATCCGCCGCGGCTTGGGATTGATTTCACTGGAACATCGCCGCAACACGCAAAAAATCTCAACGCGCCACAAGCCGTCACTCGCGCCGCGGTGATGTATTCCATTCGCGTGTTGGTTGGTCAACTGTCTGGCGGAATCACACCTGCGTTTCCAATGAACGAAGGCTTGCTTGATCCCATTGAAATTATTTTGCCTGCGGGAACAATCTTGTCTCCGAATTTTTCTGGCGCGCCGGACAAATGCCCCGCTTGCGCGATTGGACAAACGGAAACAAGCCAGCGACTTGTGGACTTGCTGTGGCGAGCCTTCAATCTGGCGGCGTGCAGTCAAGGCACCATCAATAATCTTTTGTTTGGCAACTCACGCTTTGGTTTTTATGAAACCATTGCGGGCGGCGCGGGCGCCACCATGCATGGCGACGGCGAAAGCGGCGTGCATACGCACATCAGCAACACGCGCATTACGGACGCTGAGGTGCTTGAGCGGCGCTACCCAGTGCGTCTTGAGCAATTTTCCATTCGCCATAATTCCGGCGGTGCGGGAAAGTTTTCTGGTGGCGACGGCCTTGTGCGGCGACTACGTTTTCTTGAGGCGGTTGATTTATCTTTTCTTTCGCAACACCGCATTGAGGCGCCGTACGGAATAAATGGCGGCGATTCAGGCGCGCGTGGGGAACAGAAAATTCTGCGCGCAGACGGTCGCGTTGAAATACTGCCTGGAATTGTGGCGGCACGCATTGATGCAGGCGACGCCATTGAAATTCAAACTCCAGGCGGCGGCGGATTTGGAAAGAGCGGCAGCGCATAAAACAATTCAGTGGCGCCACTCCCGCCAACTTTGCGCGCTTGAGCATGAAATCAATACTGGTGATTCATTCGCCATGCAACAAAGTCACGAATGCGATACGCGGGTTTCCACGCACGGATCGCCGCGCTCAAAGTCGGTGAAGTTCATGATGGTGGTCTGTGCAATCCCACGCAAGGCCTCATCAGTTAAAAAACCTTGAT
>CAJACJ010000064.1 GCA_903938205.1 uncultured bacterium | reverse complement strand
GTCGATCATTTGCGCGCGCTTTTTCGAGAGCGTCGCATTTGCTTTTATTTTCAAGGGTTGTTTTTTTCTCAAGCGCTTCGGCGGACTCTGCCGCACGAGTCACCTGTTGGCGAGTGGCTTGCGCCACTTCAAGTGCGCGCTGCAATTGATTTGTTTGTCTATTTTCAATTTCAATTTTTTTTGTATTTCGCGCCTGCTTGACTTCCTCAAGAATCACGCGACTTTTGGCGAGTAAATCATCTAAAATAGGCGCCCATTTTGCCTTGGCCACTTTGACTTCGTGATCGCGTGTGGCAATGGCCGCGGCGGTTGTGGCTCGCCGATGTTCGACAGCGGCTTGCATTGCAATCTCACCCGCAAGAAGACCAACTTGGTGCGCTTTGGAAATTGGAATCCATGCATGGTGCACTTGCTTGCGGGCAAGAAGCCACAACACCATGATTCCAACCGCGCTCAATAGAATTCCCGCCCCAACTGCGGCCACAAGCGCGTTGCCTCGAATGCCCGCAAGCGCGGCAACACCCGTCAGTGTTCCGGTGACCATGATGGAAGGAACAAGCAAGATGGGCCCACGAAATAAACCTGCCAATTTTAATTTACGAAATCGCGCCAATGAATCCATGGCTACGGCCGCCTGCATTGACAAGATTCCTTCACAAGCCTTTGGAGACAAATTGCGATCAATGGGTTGCGGAGCCGGTTGCGACTGGCGATATCGTTTCAATTGGAAACAAGCCGCTTCAAAGGATTCATTGAGCGTGATTTGCATTTGCGCAATCCGAGTTCGCGCCTCCTCAAATTCAACCCGCGGAGCGGATTCTCCAGTTTCCAACACGCTGTCAGCCATCCAAATCGCTTCCTCCAAATGCTGCTTGGCGGATTGGGAGTTGTCCTTGAATTTATTTTGAATTTCCTCCTGTTGAACTCGCGCCTGATCCTCTGCGTTGCGAAGCTCCAACTCCGCCGTCGCCACTGCTTGATCTTGTGCGTGTTTGAGAATGCGTTCACATTGAGCGGAGTAGTTTTCCCGCTCGCTTTCAATGCGATTCATTTCCATTTGATGGCGGGACAATTCCGCTTGACGCATGGCGTGAATTTCTGTTTGGGAAAGTTCTAGCGCCTGCGCGTGGGCTTGGCACGCGTTGCGCAACGATTTCCAACGTGCGCCACACTCCTCAAGAGGGTCTGGAATTTCAGAGTCCATGTTGGAGTTGCTCACTGCTTTCTATCGTACAAGTGGATTGATATGAGATCATGCACGCCTATTGAATTGAATTTGGATCATTGCATTCGCTGCGGATGCGCGCGATCAAATCACGCATGACTTCCATGGCTTGCAAAGCTGATTTTCCACCATCTTCAAGTGGCTGCACATATTTTTTTTGCAACATCTGTGACGCTTGATCATTCCACTGACTTTGAGATTCCGCCCACTTTGTGCGGAATTCTTTCAGCGCGCCATACAAACGTTGTCGCCCACCTTCAACGCTCATGTTGGTCGCTCCCAGGATTGCTGTTGCGAAGAGTCGTCCGCGTTGCCAGGCTTCTGTTCTTCTTCAACGGCGCGCTTCATGTTGGCCGTCTTGTCGCTTTGCGCCAGTTCCACTTCCAGCATTTTGGAAAGGTCCGGTGGCTCGTCGCGAACATAGCGCTCAATTGCAACCACCATTCTTCCCAAAGCCAAAATGGCCGCTGGTAATTCGCGCTCATGCATGGAAGCAGTCAGAGCGGTCGCGCCTTTGAACAACGCTTGCTCGCGTGGAAAATTCAGCGCCCACGTTTTGGTTCGCGCGGCGCGACGCTCCGCGTCTTCAAGCATGTCCTTCACTTTGGCAAGCGCCTTGCGTTCATCCACCGTGCTGGGCTTGGAATCCTTGCTGCTGGTCACAGTTTCCTTGCGAAACAAAGCGCTGCGTGCGTTGTTCATGTCTTCGCGAAGACGATTCACGCGGCCACGCCAATACATCACTCGATCATTTTGCAGCCAGGTCACCAAACGATCCACTTCGCTGTCCGCCTCCGCCAGGGCAAGTCCAACATCCTCGCGGCAACGAATAAACGCGGCGCGAGTGTTCTCCAGAACATGAATGGATTGAAGATTGGCTTGCTGCGGATCCATAGTGTGCTTCAATTGCCTATGCGGTCAACGCTGATTGAGATATTCCTCTATGCGCTCCGCCTTACGGACAAGGAACGGAATATGCGTATCGCAGGCTTTGACAAATTTTTGAAGAGCCCGCATGGTTTGCTCAAACTCCTCGGAGAATTTCACTTGCTCTTGATCACGCCACGTCTGTTGCAAGCCGCCAAGCGAGGCGCCAACGCGCGTCATTTGTGTTTGCACATCGTTGTTAAATTTCTTCAAGTCGCCAGCGAAACGGCGGAGTTCATTGGGATCAACAATTGCTTTGGCCATGGGATTACCTCTTTCATAAGTGTACGCTTTGGGGACAATGGAAACACGTAATTTGATCGCAGGCCGATGGACGGATATTTCTTCAAGTGGCTCGCTTGAAGTGGTCGACCCCGCGAGCGACAAGGTAATTGCGCGCGTGCCCATGTGCGGCGCAAGCGAGGCGTTGAGCGCGCTCAACAGCGCATATGAATTTCAACCCGAGTGGGAAGCCACGCCACCTGCTCAACGCGCCGCGGTATTGCACGCGACGGCCAAGCTTTTGGTTGCAAGAAAAGATGCATTGGCGCGCATCATCACGCAAGAGTGCGGCAAACCGCTCGCCGAGGCCGCAGGCGAAGTTCAGTACTCCGCGGAATATTTTTTATGCGCCGCCAATGAAATACAGGCACTGAATGAAATGGAAGTCGCCCTTGATCGACCAGGCGTGCGCGGAGTTGTGCGCCATAGAGCGGTTGGCGTGTGCGCGGCTATCACGCCCTGGAACTTTCCGCTGGCCATGTTGGCGCGCAAGATTGCGCCCGCCCTGGCCGCGGGCTGCACTCAACTGGCTAAGCCCGCCGAGGAAACACCGCTTTCTGCTTTCGCGCTTGCCGAAATTCTTTTGGAGTGCGGACTGCCCCCGCAATGCTTGCAAGTATTGACAGGCGACGCCAAATCCATCGCCACAACTTGGCTTATGGATGGCCGCGTGCGCAAACTCAGCTTCACAGGAAGCACCGAGACTGGTCGTTTACTTTTGCGCCAATGCGCGCAGGAAATTGTCCGCTGTTCCATGGAACTTGGCGGACATGCGGCCTTCATTATTCTCGCGGACGCCGATCTTCAATTGGCGGTACAAGGCGCGCTGCAAGCCAAGTTTCGCAACGCGGGTCAAACATGTATTTGTCCAAATCGTTTTCTTGTGCATGAAAATATTGCCAGCGAATTCACAGCGCGCGTGGCCGTGGCGGCGGCTCAATTGAAGATTGCGCCTGGCATGGAAGCGGATTCAAAAATTGGTCCGCTGATTCATGATGCGGCTGTTGAAAAAGTTCGCGCGCATGTTGCTGACGCTTTGGCGCGTGGTGGAAAGTTAGTGTGTGGCGGACGGACAAAGGAAATCCCCGACCGCCCCGACCGCTTCTATGAACCCACCGTAATTGCCAATTGCGATCCCAGCATGCTGTGCTTTGAGGAGGAGACGTTTGGTCCGGTCATTCCAATTATGAGCGTGTCAAGCGAACGCGAAGCAATTGAGGTTGCCAATTCAAGTCCGTTTGGATTGGCTGGCTATGTGTTTGGCGGCAATGACAAGACCACGCTTGCCGTGGCGCAACAATTGCAGTGCGGCGTGATTGGCGTGAACGAAGCCGTGCCCAGTAACGCTCGCGCGCCCTTTGGCGGTGTGAAATGGAGCGGATTTGGCCGCGAAGGCGGTGTTTGGGGATTGATGGAATATGTCACAACGCAATATTTGGCGGTGCGCTCGCTGGATAAATAAAGTCGCATCACTCGGAATCGCTTGGAATACTGTATTGAGTTTTTTAGGTGCGCTGTAGAAAAACCCGCCAAGGCGCGAATACGCTTTCAATATGTTTTGCACACTGGAATCGCAGCGAAAAATAAAAAGTCCGACCCATGTCGGACTTCATTGAACTATTGAATGTTGAAATAAGTTTTCCAAGCTGAGCGGCTCCGTCGAGAACCGCCCAACCCGGCAACTTATTTCTACTGGCAGCTCAGCACTTTGAATCCGTTCAAGACAGCAACGGACTCAGGCGATGAAACCGCCAGGTATTGGCAGATCAACTCACTCGTCGTCGGACTCATCCTTGAGCTTGGCTGGAATTCCATTTGGATTGGCCAAACGCTTCACCATGACGGCCTTGCGAATCTCATCAAGCAACGCAGGATTCTGGCGCAAGAACAACTTGGCGCCTTCACGGCCTTGACCGAGTCGCGTAGCTCCGTAGCTGAACCACGAACCGCTCTTGTCCACCACCTCATCCGCGGTGGCCATGTCTAGAACGTCGCCTGAGGTGGAAATACCCTCATCGAACATGATGTCAAATTCAGCCTCGCGGAATGGCGGCGCAATTTTGTTCTTGACCACCTTGGTCTTGATGCGATTGCCCACAATTCGGTCGCCCTCTTTGATCTGGCCAATGCGGCGAATATCAATGCGCACCGTGGCGTAGAACTTGAGCGCGCGACCACCCGTGGTTGTTTCTGGGCTACCAAACATCACGCCAATTTTTTCACGCAACTGATTGATGAACACCACAACGCAATCGCTCTTGGCGATGGCGCCAGTCAACTTACGCAACGCTTGGCTCATAAGACGTGCCTGCAAACCCATGTGGCTATCGCCCATTTCCCCCTCGATTTCAGCGCGTGGAATAAGTGCCGCCACGGAATCAATGACCACCATGTTCACGGCGTTGGATCGAACCAACATCTCGCAAATTTCAAGCGCCTGCTCGCCCGTGTCTGGTTGTGAAACAAGAATTTCATCCAGGTTCACGCCCAAACGCTTGGCCCACGATGGATCAAGCGCGTGCTCCGCGTCGATGAACGCGGCAACGCCGCCTTCACGTTGCGTGTTGGCAATGGCTGTGAGCGCCAATGTAGTTTTACCACTTGATTCTGGACCAAAGATTTCTACAACTCGTCCGCGTGGCAAACCACGTCCGCCCAAAGCCAAATCCAAACTGAGCGCGCCAGTTGAGATGCCTTGAATCGGTTCCGGCAAATCACCATCAAGACGCATGATGCTGCCCTTGCCGTAGGCCTTCTCAATTTGTCCCATGGCTTGCTCAATGGCTTTCAATTTCGATTTTTGCTCCACGGTTTCCTTGGCTGTGAGTGCCTTGTCGGACTTGATGTCAGATTTAATTTCTGGTTTGCTCTCTACGACTTGCTTGGACATATTTGACCTTTCAGTTGCGTTTGTTGCGCCAGACGTCATCGCTGGTTTCGCCACTGATTGAGTTGTAGCTGACACAGCGCCAGTTGCCACTGCGGAAGTTGAACTTCCTAATGAAATTCTGGAATTTCCAGAAGCGGGAGTTGCCCGCGCGTCACCTTTGACATCTTTGCTTGTGCTTACTGCTCCGTTGCCATTTTTTGAATCTGTTGATGCGACCATGTGTAAGTAACCTTCCTTGGTTGTTGTTTCTTATAGAAACAGGCTTGAAACTGTCCGAACTTTGTTTTTCCTTGCATTTGACTTGGCTCCAATGCCAAATCATTTGTTCGGTATCTGATAGGTATCCGATTTCAATCGGCTAGTCAACCCTTTGTTCGGTAATTTTTAGGGTTGAATTCTTGTATGAACTCTACCCTGCATTTGCCGCATTCCAGGAAACACTGCCTTTTTTCTTCGGTCCCACCTAACAAACGCAGAACAAAATGGAATGTGACAGCTTTTCATACTGTCAATTTAGATTTTTCTCAATCCGCTTCTACGCCTTAATTTATGTCACAAAATTAGGCGTGGGCGGACGGTAATCGGTCAAATCAATGGTACGGAACCAGTCAATGGTGCGGCGCAAGCCTTCGTCCAAAGAAACCTTTGGCTCCCACCCAAGCGATTTCTTGGCCAGCGAAATATCCGGTTGCCGACGCGTCGGATCATCTTGAGGCAGCGGCCGACCCGTGACCACTTTAGATTTTGTTCCAGCGATGGCGACAATTTTTTCCGCGAGTTGCTTCACAGTGAATTCATTTGTGTTTCCCAAATTGATCGGACCCGTGCACTCGTCGGGCGCGGCCATCAACTTCATCAAGCCGTCGACTAAATCATCCACGTAGCAAAAACTGCGGCTCTGACTGCCATCACCAAACAACGTGATGTCCTGACCCGCTACGGCTTGGCGAATAAAATTGCTCACCACGCGGCCGTCAAATGGATGAATGCGCGGACCATATGTATTGAAGATTCGCGCCACGCGAATGGAAACATTGTTCGTGCGGTGATAGTCAAAGAAGAGAGTCTCGGCGGCGCGCTTGCCCTCGTCGTAACAGGCGCGCGGACCAATTGGATTCACATTGCCCCAGTAACTTTCAACTTGCGGATGCACCGCGGGATCGCCGTACACCTCGCTGGTGCTGGCTTGCAACACGCGCGCACGCACGCGGCGCGCAAGACCCAAAACATTCATGGCGCCCATGACGCTGGTCTTCATGGTCTTGATTGGGTTGTATTGATAATGGCCTGGCGCCGCGGGGCACGCCAAATTATAAATTTGATCCACTTCAAATTGCACTGGATTGGTCACGTCCGCGCGCACCAATTCAAAGTTGGTCTTGCCCAGCAAATGTTCGATGTTTCCGCGGTGGCTGGTGAAGAAATTATCCAGGCAAACCACCTCGTGGCCGGCCTCAACTAGGCTATCGCACAGGTGTGAACCTAGAAACCCAGCACCTCCAGTGACCAGAATTCGTTTTCGCATGAAGTAAATGTAGCGAAAGCATTGAAAAACTGCTCGACGGCAAGGGCGCTTGCGGGGAAGATGCGCACATGGAACTTTCATCCGTCAATTCAAAGTTCACCGCGGCGCGCCCAAATCGGCGCGTTGCTTTGGGCGCAATGACGGGCACAAGTTTGGACGCGCTTGACATGGCGTTGGTGGAAATCACCGAGAGCGGCTTGCATTCGTGCGCCACACTTTTGCACCACAACACATTTGATCTTGGCGCGCTGCGTCCACGCTTGCGCGCGGCTTCGCAGGGCAAACCGTTTTCAGCCGGCGACTTCGCTCGCTTGGCGCTTGACTTTGGAAATTTTCACGCCGCCAGCGCGCTTGAAATGTTGAAAGCGCACAACAGCGCTGCGTCAACAACTCTGGCGGTTGATGTGGCCGGCATTCACGGACAAACTATTTTCCACGCGCCCCCGCTGTCGTGGCAAATCATCAATCCATTTCCAATCGCGCGCGCGCTGCGCTGTCCAGTGGCAAGCGATTTGCGCGGCGCGGATTTGGCGGCGGGCGGTCAAGGCGCGCCCATCACGCCGCTGGCGGATTGGATTTTATTCCGCGGTCACCGACCACGCGCCATTGTGAATTTGGGGGGCTTCTGCAACATCACGTGGTTGCCCTCAAGTGTTGACGACGCCGCGAAAATAAATGGCCGCGATGTGTGCGCGTGCAACCACATTCTGGATCACGCGGCAAAGCTGGCGCTGGATTTGGATTTTGATCCCGAAGGCAGCAACGCCGCCAAAGGTTCGGTGCATCCACTTGCGGAAACCGCGCTGACCGCGGCGTTGAAGAACGCGGCCGCGCAAAATCGCTCGCTTGGAAGCGGCGATGAGGGTCTGGACTGGGTGAATCAATGGGCGCCACAACTGACATCGTGCGACTTGCTTGCGACGG
>CAJACJ010000063.1 GCA_903938205.1 uncultured bacterium | reverse complement strand
GAAGGCTCATCGCGGTCTTTTTCAATCAGTCCACCAAGCGGGCTATCCGCAAGAAGCGCGTCAAAAATAATCGCGTCTCGGTTGCCTTCGGCCTCAAAGTCAAAGCCAAAGACAAGCTCCAAATGATCTATATCCAAAGGTCGAATTGACAAAAACCACGGCGCAGTTTCCAGAACCAATCGATGCAATCGATAAGCCTCGCTGAGATCGGACGGATTGACCGAACCACTGCGCAGACTTGTTTGACGAAGCGCCACCCATGAATAATTTCGCTGATCGTCCTCGGCGCTCTCCAATGAAATTTCGTGCTCGTAGCGTTTCAGTTCCTGCAGAGAAGGCATGCCCACGCGTAAGCGATCAAACAGTTCCAGCACGGACTCGCGTCCCCAGGGCAAATCCATTTTCATGGTCAACTTTTGGTTGACATAAAAGTCGCGGCAAACATTGTGCAATGAATCCGTCATTGGGGTTGCAGTGTACGAAAGCGCTAGCGTCGATGTTGCAGCAACCACTGCACAATGGGTTCCACTGGCGACAGCGAGGCGACCACCAAATCCGCATTGCAGGCGGTGAGTTGTTCCACGGAAAATTGACCCGTTGCAACCGCCAGGCAGAGACACCCATTGTGATGCGCGCAATCCACATCGTGTGGAGTGTCTCCAATAATGATCACGCGCTCGCGTTCAATATCGCGGCCATGTTTTTCGCGGTAGCGGCGCAGCGCAATTGGGGGAAGATCGCGCCGCGTGCTACCGTCGCCCGCGAATGCATTCACTTCAAAATGTTCCGGGCTCAAGCCAGCGAATTCCACTTTCAGTCGACCTGTCGCTGGATAATTTCCCGTCAATAGACCAAGTTCAACATTGGGCTCTTGCACCAGCCGTTCCACCAATTCCACCACGCCATCAAACGCTTTCACAGTGTTGGTTTCTTGCAATCGCTTGGCCAAATGGCGTTGGTACGTTTCACGAAAAATCTCGTGTGAATCCGCGTCCTCGGCGACTTCGTGGCGGCGCACCATGTCTTTCCAAATCAACGTATCCAGGCGACCAGCGATGTCTATGCCATCAAATGAAAATGTTTTGCCTATATGCAATTCTTGAAACGCGTCCACCATGGCGTGCATGCCGGCGTGTTGGCTTTGCAAGAGAGTGCCATCAATATCAAATAGGACAAGCATGTGTTGGCTCCGAAAGAATGTGGCGTGAAGACGTGTGTGCGCAAGTCACTTTGTGGCCGCAACAATTTTCATCGCCGCATCCGTGAGATCAGCGGCGGTCTGCATCATTGGAATTTCTTTTTTGGCGGCCTCAAGCAACTTGCGCGCCTCAATCACATTGGTGCCTTCCAAGCGCACCACTAAAGGCACTTGAAATCCAACGGTTTTTGCTGCGGAAATAATGGCGCGCGCAATGCGGTCGCACTGCATGATGCCGCCAAAAATATTCACCAAAATTCCCTTCACGCGCGAATCGGAAATGATAATTCGAAACGCCTCTGTCACGGCCTCTTCCGAGGCGCTGCCGCCAACATCCAAAAAGTTCGCGGGTTCACCGCCATGCAACTTGATGATGTCCATGGTGCTCATGGCAAGGCCCGCGCCGTTGACAAGGCAACCAATCGAACCATCAAGCGCCACATAGCTCAAGCCAAATTCGTTGGCTTTGATCTCGGCTGGATTTTCCTCTTGCGCGTCAAACAGCGCGGCGACAGCGGACTGGCGAAAGAGCGCGTTGTCATCAAATGTGAACTTTGCGTCAATAGCCATCACGCGGCCATCTGTATTTTTTGCGTCAGGCAAGGTGAGCACCAGTGGATTGATCTCCGCCATGGTGGCGTCTTTTTCCACGAACACCTTGGCTAATTTCAACAATGCATCTGTGGCTTGCGCGATGGCTTTACCTTTGAAACCAAGATCAAACGCCATCTTGCGCGCCATATAAGGATGCAATCCCAATTGCGAATCCAGCGGTTGTTTCAAAATGGCCTCAGGGCGAGTCTCCGCCACATGCTCAATTTCCACGCCACCTTCGGCGCTGGCAATCAACATGTTTCGACGAGTGGCGCGGTCCGTGAGCACGGCCACATAAAATTCTTTTTGAATATCAACGCCCGCGGCCACAAGTAGGCGGCGAACTTCCAAGCCTTCTGGTGGAGTCTGCGGACTTTTCATGCGGTTGCTCAACATGAATGCGGCAGCGGTCTTGACCTCATCAATGTTCTTACACACCTTCACAAAGCCAGCCTTGCCGCGGCCACCAGCGTGCACTTGCGCTTTCACCACCGCAATGGAATTGCCTGATGAAAAGATTTGCGTGGCTGCCGCAACGGCCTCATCGACCGTGACCGCAACGCCACCACTTGGAACTTGAACGCCCGCATTGGCCAGCATTTCTCTGGCTTGAAATTCATGAACTCGCATTGGGCGAGTGTAACCAACGGCGGCGGGAACTAGTGGGAAGCGTCAGGAGTGGGTGGCTTCTTGTGCGGAAAGATCAAACTTCCGAAAATGCCGGCGCAAATCACGCCGAAGACAATGATTAAACTCCAGTGAATTGGCATCATTGGAGCGGCAAACCACCAATTCCAGACCATTTTTACGCCAACAAATGCCAATACAATTCCCAAAGCTGGCTTCAGCAAATAGAAGCGATCAACCACATTGGCCAGCAGAAAATACATGGCGCGCAGACCAAGAATGGCCGCGATATTGGAAGTGATAGCCACGATGGGTTCCTTTGTGATGGCCAGCACGGCGGGCACGCTGTCCACGGCGAAAATAACATCGGTCATTTCAACCACCACCAACGCGGCAAACATGGGCGTGGCGACCCAGCGATGATTGATGCGGCTGAAGAAGTGCGAGCCATTCAACTCATTGGTCATGGGCATGAGTTTGCGCAAGATTTTGTAGCCAATGCTGTGTGAAGGATCGGTGTGATCTTCTTGGCGAGACTTCCATACAAGCTTGCCGCCTGTGACAAACAAGAAAACTCCAAGAACAACAACCAACCATTCAAAGCGGTGGATGAGTTCAATTCCCGCCGTGATAAACAGAATTCGTAGAACGACTGCGCCAATGATTCCCCAAAAGAGAACGCGATATTGCAGTCCACCAGGTATGGCGAAGTGCCTAAAAATAATCACGAACACAAAAAGATTGTCGACACTTAAAGAGAGTTCAATAATGTAACTCGCCAACCATTGCAAGCCAATTTCATTCGCCACGCCGTTGACGGTGTATGAACCATCTTTTTTAACAAACTCGCTGCCCGCCAGAACGCTTGGATCGGCGTTGAGCCAGCCTTTGCAAAGCCACCAAAAAAACACATTGAATGCCAGCGCCAACGCCGTCCACACAATCACGCTCTTGAGCGCTGATTTCCAGTGAATCACTTTTGTGGAGCGATGGAGCACGCCCAGATCCAGCGCCAGCAAAACCGCGATGCCTAGAAAAAAGAGTCCCATGAAGCCGCCATAGTTTGAAAGCGGAAAAATATGTTGTGTGTTTGCCAGATGCATGATTTAGCCCGTCGCTTTCTTGCGAATATGTTTCCACCATTCAAGCGCAATTGGTAAAAGACTGATTGCAATGATCACCAGCACAACCTTGCTGAAGTGCGCTTTGACAAACGGAAGATTTCCAAAACCCCACCCGGCGAACACAAAGATTCCAATCCATAGAAAACTTCCCAGCGTGCTCATAAGCAGAAATCGCCTGTAGTTCATGCTGCCAACGCCCGCGACAAACGGTGTGCACGTTCGAATGATGGGGGCGAAGCGAGCCAGCACAATCGCTTTGCCGCCGTGTCGCCGAAAGAAATCCCGTGTGCGTTCTAAATTTTTTGCGTTGAGAAAACGAACTTTGCCGTCAAACGCAGTTGGCCCAACGGCGCGGCCAACCCAATAATTCAGCGAGTCGCCAATAATGGCGGCGCAAAATAAAACCAGCGCCATAATTCCAACTTGCACCGGAGCATTATCCACCGCGCACACGGCTCCCGCCGCGAAGAGCAGGGAGTCGCCAGGCAGAAATGGCATGACCACCAAGCCAGTCTCGCAAAAGATGATGAGAAATAAAATCAGGTACGTCCAGACCCCAAAGTCGCGGACCAAGTCCGTCAAGAACACATCAAGATGCACAAATAAATGCGGAACTTCACGCTGCAGCCATTGCCAGGAACTTTCCTGGACCACGGCGTCCGCAAAGGCAAGAACAAGTTGGTGGATCATGTGCGGGCAAAGCCTAACGCATTTCCGCGGCTCCTTGCCAAAGTTGACACAATTTCCTTGGCGTTAGAACAGGGGCGCCGCGGCCCAACCTCGCTACACTGCTTGATCACAGATGTTGGTGCCTTGGACAGATGGCCGAGTGGCTGAAGGCGCTGGTTTGCTAAACCGGTGTACA
Source organism: uncultured bacterium (assembly GCA_903938205.1). Lineage (GTDB taxonomy): Bacteria > Planctomycetota > Phycisphaerae > Phycisphaerales > SM1A02 > SYAC01. The sequence goes on along the minus strand of CAJACJ010000063.1, from coordinate 13,765 downwards.
GGGTAATTCTTGTACCGCGGGTTCGAATCCCGCTCTGTCCTTTTTTTCTTACGAACATGCAAGGTCTCTCAGACATGAGCGACCTTGCTGTGCGAAGTAGTTTCAATTCTAAATTTTATCTGGGTTCAATCCGCGGCAATGCTGTCGCGTACGGCGGCAACAGCTTCGTCGCGGTCGCTCAACGGCGCAGTCATTTCTGAGTTGCGTTTCCAGTTCCAAGTAGTTTGGCAAAAACTTCAATGCTTGATCCACCCATGGAAAGAAAGCGTTCTGAAATTCCATCAAATTGAACAATAAATTCCAACATGGATTCAAGGCGTTTGCGTTGCGCAACCACTTCGCTGGTGTCCACGCCCTTGAGCGTGTTTGCGAGAGCTTGCAACGTGGATGCAAGTGGCTCTAATTCACGGCGCTTGCGCGCGCGCGCCACGGTTGAAAAAAGTTTCCAGACATCCTGCTCCGCCGTGTAATAATCCTTGCGGTCATCGCGCTTGTGCGTGCGCGTGACAATTCCCCAATCCAAAAGAGTGCGCAGCGTCATGCTGGCGTTGCCCCGGCTTATGGAAAGTTTCTTCATGATTTCATCGGTGTTCATTGATTCACCAACGATATAAAGCATGGCATGCAATTCGGTCATGCTTCGTGGAACGCCCCAGCGCGCTCCCATGTCGCCCCAAAGCGCGATGAATCTTTCCTGCCCTTGGGTAAGAATTTCTAATGAAGCAGTGTTGGGGTCTTGAGAATGATTTTCAGTTGTAGAGTTAGGCACGTGCAGACAGTAGCCCAGATAATTGGCGTAATCCACAAATTTTTGAAATCATTGAAATGAAATTGCGGCGCGTGAAATTAACCGCCAGTGTCAAGCGGCGGATTCATTTGAATAAAAATCTGATCCCAGAACGTTCGGTATGCGCCAATAACGCCGAAGCCGAATGTGAGGAAACGTGTGTACAGAATTTGCTGATTTCCCTCTGTCACCACAAAGTCCTGTGGGTTGAATCCAGTGGAGGACAAAGTTTGGTTTAAATTTGGTACGCCAGTGGTTTCAGGGGGGATACCGTTGATGAACCCATAGTTGAGATAAATCCAGCGATTTGCCCTTTGGTTGTAGGCGTACATAATTCCAATGGCTTGACCCGTACTGGAGGTGGTTCCAGATGAAGTAGAAGCTCCACCAGTCACCATTGCGTAGCCTTGAACACGGACGTCATTGAGCAGGGATATGTCGTCAATAAGCAGTTGCGAGCGAACCTGAATGTCCGTTGCCTGGCCTGTTGAAACATATTGAAGCGATGGTCCATAGCCCGAACCGCGGCTTCCGCGTCCCCTTTGTTGCGCTTGAATCTGCATGAACTTATTGTTGAGCGTTCCAAGTGCGAACTTGTTTCCACTGATTCGTGTTCCCGTGATCACTTGCACATCAAATGGAGTTCCGCCAGGGTAGGACTCATTGATAAATACATTTTCCAAGCACACATTGGCCAGCGGGAACCCACCGACATTGTGATTCGTTCCTGTTCCAGATGCTTGAATATCTCCATTGGCGACCACGAATGGCTCATCGCTAATGGTTGAAGTAAGCGGAGCGCCGGGAGCAAATCCGCATTGCGTGATCACGCTACCCAAGTAGGCGCCGGTTGGCTCACCTTGCGTATTTGTGGCCACATTGTTCAGAATGTTGCGGATGCGTTGAGTTCCAATGCTGCTTCCAAACACTTGTTCAGAGAACCCGTTCAAGGAACCAACCAAGCCGGCGATCATGGCGCATGCGCCGCTGGTCTGACCAAAGTTGGCTTGGTAGTTTTTCTGAGGAGTTGCGGGAAGAAGAGACGTTGCGTCATTGAACAACGTTCCTTCACCCAATGTGCAGATAGAAGTTCCCCAACCCGCAACATCAATCCCACCATTACCGATGTTTGATGACCAGTTACTTGAACGGAAGCGGCAATATTGATAACCAGGGTATGGCACACCACCAGCAATCAGCTGATTTTTACCGCCGTATGGAACTGGAGTTTGCGCGCCAGGCCACACCGCACCAACGGTGATTGCGATTGGGGCATCAACTTGTTGCACTTCAAACCCGCCATTGCCCGCTGGAATAATTACAGTCGCACCCAAAGAATCAATCACGCTGAACAACTGATTTACAAAGACGTCGCTTGCCAAGGTGAAACCAGCGCCGTACTCAAGCGGAACACACAACACATCGCCATCTGTAAATAGTTCGCCAGCTGATACCAAAGCTGACACAACGCGACCGCCTTGAGCCAGAGTGACAGCAGGGAAGAACGTGGCGCGTGCGCGCGGCAGCAAGCCAGTAATTCCAAAGCCGTTGTCCGCGGCCACCAAAACTCCCAACACGGCTGTTCCGTGATCGGGATTAATCAAAGTAGAAGTTCCCGTAGCAGGAATAACAATAGTTTGGCCAGGTTCAACAGTGACTTGCCCCAAAAGATCAATGTGGTCCACGATCGCGGAGTAGTCAATCACGCCCACTTGAGTGAGTGATCCAAGAATGCAAGTGCTATCCACGCCAATGCCTGTTGTGAAAGCTTCCATGCCTGAGACGTCAATTCCGCCGCCGGCAAAACCATTGTTGATGAATGCATACGAATCATTCATTGGCAGTGGAATGCTGGTCAAGGTGGCCGTGCCATCGCCAGATCCAATACCAGTTGCAATAAACAAAGTTCCAACAGTGTTTGTTGTGGAACCAATGGTTGTCCATACGGTGGTTCCAAGAGTTGTAATTTTGTAGCACTGACCAACAACAAAAGATCCCGCCGTGGTGGGAGCTGGAGGCGCTTGCGCATATGTATTTGAGACAGGTGATATGCCTGGCACCGCATTGGCGGTAGCCACGCCATCTCCATCAGCCGGTGTTCCATTTCGAATGGAGGTGAACACCACTCCAACCGTGTTGCTGGAAGCGCCGAAGCTGACCCAATTGGTTGTTCCAACTGTTTTAATGGTGTAACTGAGATCAACTTTAACAACATTTGCGTTGGTTAATGAACCGCGGGCAATGAGTTGAATTTGGCTGTTGTATTCAGAAGTTGTGAGAACGTTTGGCAATCTGGTTCGGAACAAGCCCAAGTTGCGCGCGCGAAATGGTGTGGATGAAGTTTCCACAGGTATTGGATCAAAGTCAGGAACGCCTGGTGCTGGAGGGGGAACTGTCCAAGAAGAGGTGGCAGTAGTAGTAAGCGCGCCAGATTGGCACAATGTTGTGTTGCTTCTAGCGGCATTCACGCAGGCGGCATCCCAGCCGTTGGAGCAGCATGAAGAATCATTCACGCACACATACACGCAACATGGAGTGGTGTAGCAACCAGGAATGTTTGATTCGGTTGCATTGAAGCAATCATGTGAAAATGTATATGGCAATGATTTGAAAGCATTGTCAAATTCAGCAAAGCGAGCGTTGGATGCGTCCGTTGGATCAAGCAAGCTGAGAAGCTCTCCGCCTTGAAGGAATTGTGAAGATACGGCGGTAATGTTGAGACGTACGCCGGAGCAAGTAGCACCAGTGGCAAATGAGGTTGCATTTAAAGGGGTTGGAAGGACTTGTTTCAGGAAGCAATAACCAAATAGCGATTGACCTCCAGTAAAGCCCCATGGTCGAATGCCGTCGCCGTTTCCAATGTCGGTATATCGCAAAATTCCACTTATTCCACTAGAAGTTGGCAGGGCAGGTCCACGCAAAGTGAAGCACGCGTCGTAGACTTCGGCGTCGTCAAATGCGTAGGTGGATGCTCCCGTGTACGAAACGCCGTAACACTTTTCCGTGGCCAAATCAACTTGAAGCATGCCAATGGCGAAACTAATGTTGTTGTAGGGAGTTGCCTCATTAATGATTGTTGGGCAGTAAATGTTTGCAAGCGTGGCGCACGTGCTGTCCCAACCAGAGGTCTTTGCCTGATCAATGCAATCAGCAAATCCAAGTGTGGTGCCAAGGTAATCGGCGCACGCGTTATCACTGCAACCGTATTGACATGATGGATGGGAAGTGAAACCGGTTGGAGGGTCTTCGCATAAAGAAGCATTGTTGCAGTTGGGACTGCAATCCCAACGAGACGGAGGAAATGTAGCGGGTTCTGTGTACGAACCCGCTAAGCAATTTGGGGTTGAGTATGGAAATGAAGTGCCATAACCAGCCCAACGCGATGGACGATGACAACTAATGGCACCAAGTCCGCCAGTTAAACTTGCAGCAGAGCGATCAATCACAAAAATAGGTCCAGGTGGATTGCAGGGAACTGTGGTTCCAAGGGCGTCCGTGACGGTTTGACAATTAATGCCAATGTCTGCGCCTTCGCTTGCAATTCCCTTTTGCAAACTTAAATCTTTATCAGGGCAACCTTGTTGCGCAGGAATGGGCAGGTAATCCACTTGCGCAAATTCAACGCAATCAAGTTCGTTGAACGCTTCCGCAGCAGAGGTGAGCGCGGAAGGTTCCACAGTGACATACATGTATCCAGCCAAATCAGGCTGAGCTTTGCGGCTTTTGACGGCTGCCTTCTTTTCCAAAGCGGCCAACTGCTCGGTGGTTTTGTTGATGGCTGGTTGAACTGATCCACTAAATCGATCAACCAAAGCAACGGCCGACGCGATTGGATTATTTCGATACGCGGTAGCTCCGTTGCCTGCGGCAATCGCCGCGCGGGTAGATGCGCAGGTGAGCACATTTCCGGTCACGCCTGCACTGCAACGGACCAAAAGTTCATCCTTGAATTTGACGGCAATGCGACCTGAACGAACGCCACGGTTTACGCCACCCGCGGACATGACGGCATCCATGGAATCTGGACCTGTTGCTTTCAATTTATTTGCAAGTTGACGCGGCTCAAGAATGATGTCGGAGTCAGCTTCATTTGGAATTTCGTTGGTGGTGGTTCCTAATCCAGGCAGCTTTGTCGCTTGCTTGGTGGTGATTAAGTCACCGCCATTGTTGGAAGTGGTTTTGGAAGTCGAAGTGGACGTGGTTGTTGTCGCGGCCGCGCTCACTCCGGAAGCCTGTTGGGTTGCCACTGTCAGAGTAATAATCAACACGAATAATGCGAATGAGCTTGACAAGCGAAACATTGAAAGGGGTCTCCAAGAGGGGCAAAAACCATGCAGCAACACAACGCGGACATACTTGCAAAATGCCAGTAAGCCATTCCGTCCAAAGGTAGCCGCAAGTTCCAGAATCCTCAAGGATTTGGCAAGATCAATTCAGTTAAATATGTGGATTCACGGGCAGGGTGAATTTGAAATCCCGCTTCAAATGGCGATGCGCAAGGCTGGGGTTGAGATTCAAAATGAGCGTTTAATGAGCTGATTGAGTGGCTTTTTTAATAACGCGTTGCCCAATATCGTGGCGGAAGAAGGCGCCTTGGAAGTGAATGTTGCTGGCGGCTTGGGTGGCAAGTTTGCTGGCCTGTTCTAAATCGGCGGCAATAGCAGTCGCTCCAATGACGCGCCCGCCAGCGGTTACGGGGACGCCGGCGGTTCCGGCAGCCGTTGCAGCGTGGAAACAAATCACTTTTTCATGTGCGCTGCCAAGATTTTCTGCGGCTTCAATGCCAGAAATAGAGTCGCCTACGCGTGGCTTTGCTGGATAGCCCTCGGCGCACACCACGACGCAACAACTGGTGCCGCTTTCAAAAGAAAAATCGGCTTGATCAAGTTGACCGGAGGCGGTGAGCCACAGAGTTTCCAGAAGGTCGCCCTTCCAACGAGTCATAAGCGTTTGCGTTTCGGGGTCGCCAAAGCGGCAATTGAACTCAAGCACCTTGGGGCCGCCGTGGGTCAAAATAATTCCAGCGAATAGCACGCCGCGGAAATCAATCTCCTCGCGGCGCAACGCATCAAGTGTGGGCACAAACACATCGCGCTCAATCATGCGCAGCACGTCGTTGGTTGCCAACGGAGTGGGCGAGTACGCGCCCATGCCGCCAGTGTTGGGACCAGTGTCGCCTTCGCCAACTTGCTTGTGATCTTGACACGCGTCAAGCATCCAAATTGTTTTTCCATCCACCAATGCGAGCACGCTTATTTCTTGGCCGTGCAGGCGTTCTTCAATGACAATGGTGGCGCCCGAGTCGCCATGCGAATTCTTTTCCAACGCGGCGGTTGCCGCGGCAATGGCTTCTTCTTTTGTTGAGCACACGGTCACGCCCTTGCCGGCGCACAGTCCATTTTGTTTGATAACAACGGGATCTCCGCGGCTTTGAATGTAATTCAGCGCGGCGTCCAATTGCGTGAATGAACGTCCTTCCGCCATGGGAACGCCGGCGGAGCGCAGCACTTGTTTACACCACGCTTTGTCCCACTCTAATTTTGATGCCGACTTTGTGGGACCAAACACCAATCGGTTTGGCGGGTCGTGATATTCATCCACGAAGCCATCGGCAAGCAATGTTTCTGGACCGACCACGACCAAGTGAATGGATTCTTTTTCTAGAAAACGTCTGAAGTGAAATTTGTTTTTTGGGTCAAGGCTTTGCGGGCACGCCTGACCTAATTGGAGCAAGCCCGCATTGGCTTTGGGGTCAACCCATAATTTCCCCAAGCGCGGACTTTGCTTCAGTTTCCACGCCAATGCATGTTCACGACCACCCGAGCCAGCGATAAACACATTGCACTTGGCGGGACATGGAAGCGGATTTGATTTGGATTTGCTCATGAATGCTGTACCGTCTCGCCTTGTTTGGAATTGCGCAGGGTTGCACAGCGCCACAAAGCCAAGGGCGGCGAGTTTAGCGACCATCCGCTTGATCGTGAGAGGGTGGTTATGATTTCCGCTCTTGCAAACCGAGACATCCATGCCCATTCGATTCGCACTTTTTATTGTTCTTGTGTTCAACGCCGCCTTTAACGCGTTGGCAATCGCCCAAGATTCGCCCGCGCAAACGCCCGAAGCGGTTCCAGAAGTTGCGCCGGCCGAGCCCGAAGTGAAGCCGGCGGCAAAGCCAGTGGCACCAAAGAAAGCGCCAAGTGCGGCCGCAGGTCAAAGTAAAAAAAACGCTGCAAGCGCTAAAAATGCGGAGGCATTGAAGGAGTTGAATTTATTTTGGAAGGGCGTGAGTGAAAAAAATCGCAGCGCCTCCCTGATTTTTCCGGCGTGGATTGCCGCCACGCCAATGCCAAGCGCCGTTGCCCCATCGCCAGAAAATATTTGGCCTGGCATGGAAGGATTTGCGGATTGGAAAAAATGGGTGGTCGCCAATCCGGCGTTGCGTGACGCCATTGTGAAATCGCAAAATTGTTTTGTGCTTGGAATTCCTTATGGAACGGATGGGCTGGATGCAAAGTGGAAAGCCAAGGGAATTGCGGCGCTTCCTGGCTCAGCGCCTGGGGAGGCGGCGTTTGGATATCTCAACGCAATGCGTGGCTTGACCGCGTTCGCCACGGTCTGCATGTATGTGGACGCGGAAAATAAAAAGTTTGACGCCGCGTTTGATGTGTCGCTTGGCATGCTGCGCGTGCTTCGACAAGTGAGCGAGCAACGCATGGAGGCGGAGAAATTATTTGGCATGAACATGATGTCGCATTTGCTGGAGGCCAACCGCGTGTTCATGGCGGCCAACATTGAAACTTTGCCAGTGGCCACATTGCAACGAGTGGCGCTGAAGGGGTACGCATTTATTAAGCCGGGCGACAATGAGAGATTGAAGCGATTGGAATTGCCCGAAGGCGATCGCGTGATTCTGACGGAGTCAATGCAGAACGCCTTCGACAGCGCGGGGCAACCCGATGAAGCGTATTTCGCCAATGAATTTGGCTCGATTCAATCAGTGAATTCTCCGCTGACTAGATTTGGCGCGACCGCGCGTTGGCGTCAATTGGCCACAGTGCACGGGCCGTTGGTTGCCAGTCAGGAAAAGTTGGCCGCCGTGTATGACGATTGGTGGCGTCGCTGGAGAATGCGTTTTTACGATCCGATTTTGGACAGCCCGACGCAATTTTCAAAACTGAATCAAAGCAAATACGCGTTGGTCACATTGTTTGTGGAAAATTTGCAGCAAGTGTTTGACGCGCGCTTGCGCTTGATCGCGGAGATTGATGGCACCGCGATGTCGGCTGCGTTGTGCGGATTTTATGTTGACAGCGCCAAACAATGGCCGCGTGATTTGTCATCCGCGTTTCCAATTTATGGAATGCGTCGCATGAATTTTGATCCGTTCGCCAAGGACTATGGCAATTTGAATTACAGAAATCTTGGCGAAAAGTCGCAGCCTCTCGGGACAGCGTGGGGGCAGGTGTCTGTCACAGGCGCCGTGTTGTGGTCGGTTGGACCCGACCATGAAGACGATGGATTTGACCAGCATGATCCAGCGGACGGCACAGGAGATTTAGTATTTTGGCCGCCTCCGCGTTTTCTTGCCCGCAGCGCCGGGCTTTTGAAATAACCGCGCGCAAGAACTACATGGAGCAATGATGAGCGATTCAAATGTTGAAAAAGTTGTGATTATTGGCAGTGGACCCGCTGGTTGGACGGCGGCTATTTATGCGGCGCGGGCCAATTTGTCGCCGCGTTGCATCATTGGTGTGCCACGCACGGACCCTGCGCCGGTGTTGCCAGGTGGCCAATTAATGTTGACAACCGAAGTTGAGAATTACCCAGGATTCCCCGAAGGAATTCAAGGACCCGAGATGATGCAAAAGTTTCGCGAGCAGGCGGAGCGCTTTGGCACCAAGATTTCAGAGGCCGATGTTGTGAAGTGTGATTTTACCAAACGTCCTTTCAAACTTGAGTTGAGTGAAGGCGCGCCTGTGTTCGCGCAAAGCGTGATCTTGTCCACCGGCGCCACGGCGAATTGGATCGGTCTGAAAAATGAAATGCGTCTTGCCATGAGTGGCGGGGGTGTGAGCGCGTGCGCGGTGTGCGATGGCGCGTTGCCTGCGTATCGCAATCAAGAAATTGCCGTTGTTGGTGGTGGTGATAGCGCCATGGAAGAGGCGAGTTACTTGTTGAAGTTTGCCAGCCATGTGCACATGATCATTCGCCGTGATTCACTGCGTGCCAGCAAGGCCATGCAGGCGCGCTTGTTGGGCAACCCGAAAGTCACCATGCATTGGTTTACGGTTGTCGCCGACGTGCTTGGCCAAGACAAAATTGAGTCCTTGCTTTTGGAAGATGTGCGCACAAAAGAACAGCGAAATTTGCCTGTGAAAGGCTTGTTTTTGGCTATTGGGCATTCGCCGGCCACCAAGTTTTTACAAGGCACCGCGGTGGAGCTGGATGAGAAGGGCTATGTGAAATTACGTAACCGCGATAGTCGCACCAATATTGAAGGCGTGTTCGCTGCGGGCGATGTCGCTGACGCGAACTATCGACAAGCCATCACTGCGGCTGGAATGGGTTGCGCGGCGGCGCTTGATTGCGAGCGTTGGTTGGCCGCGCAAGGCGTGCATTAAAATTGATTCAATGAAATTTAAAAGACGCGCGGAATAATTTTTCGCGCGTCTTTGTATTTGCACATCTACAGAAAAAATTATGCTGGCGCTTTTGGCGTGACGGCGCGGCGCACATGCAATTCCTTCAGTTGCTCATCGTCCACTGGACCAGGGGCGTCAATCATTAGGTCTCCGCCAGACTGCGTCTTTGGAAACGCGATCACGTCGCGAATATTGTTGGTGCCACACAAGTGCATGACCAAGCGGTCAAGACCAAACGCCATGCCTCCGTGGGGCGGCGCGCCGTGGCGCAACGCGCTGAGCAAGAATCCAAACTTGCGGTCCGCGTCTTCTTGCGTGAGGCCAATGAGTTTGAAAACTTTCTCTTGCACATCGGTACGGTGAATACGAATGGAACCGCCGGCGATTTCACTGCCGTTGAGAACCATGTCGTAACCCGCGCTCACACAGGCGCCGGGGTCGCTCTCTAAAAGATCAAATTGATCGGGATTTGGGCTAGTAAATGGATGATGCATGGCCACCCATCGTTGGCCTTCCTCGTCGAAATCGAACATTGGAAAATCAATGACCCAGAGGAAATTCCACATGCCCGCTGGAACGGCCTTGAGATCGTCGGCCACTTTCAGGCGTAGTTCACCAGCGGCCTTGACGGCAATTTCCCAGTGGTCTGCGACTATGAGAATGGTGTCTCCAGGTTGAGCGTTCAAAGCGGTCTTGAACTCCGCGGCAATGGGTTCCACAAATTTTGCGATGCCAGTTTCAAAAGTTCCAGTGGCGGAAATTTTTGTCACAGCCACGCCGCCAGCTTTGAAGGCCTTTACAAATTCCGCGTAACTGTCGGTCATCTTGCGCGTGAGTTGCCCCAATGACGCGGGCACAACAATGGCCTTCACGCAACCAGATTTTCCAAGTCGCGATTTAGCCAATGCCTCATCAAAAACTTTGAAGCCACACTTGGCGGCAAGCGCGCTGATGTCATGAAGCTCAAGACCAAAGCGAGTGTCTGGTTTGTCGCTGCCAAAGCGATTCATGGCGTCAATCCAAGTCATGCGCGTGATGGTTGGAACATCCACGCCCAACATTTCTTTCCACAAACCTTGCACGAAACCGCTCATGACATCCATGACATCGCTGCGGTCAACAAAGCTCAATTCAAGGTCAATTTGGCTGAATTCCGCTTGGCGATCGGCGCGTGGATCCTCGTCGCGCAAGCAGCGGCAGATTTGAAAATACCGTTCACAACCAGCCACCATTAAAATTTGCTTGAACAGTTGCGGGCTTTGCGGAAGCGCGTACCAGTCGCCGGGGTGCAAGCGCGATGGCACAAGAAAATCGCGCGCGCCTTCAGGCGTGCTCTTGATGAGAAGCGGGGTTTCAATTTCCGTGAAGCGTTGGCTGGAAAAATACTGGCGTGTGTATTGAAGCACGCGATGGCGCTCGCGCAGAATTTTCTGCATGGATGGCCGGCGCAAATCCAAGTAGCGATACTTCAAGCGAATTTCTTCGTTGATCTTTGGCGCATCGTGATCATCGGGAAGAATTGGCAAATCAATCGCCTTGTTGAAGACCTCAATCTCCGCGGCAAGAAGTTCCACTTCACCAGTCGCAAGTTTCAGATTTGGATCGCCAGCGCGCTTGCGCAGCAATCCCTTCACCGCAATGCAGTCCTCGCGTCGCAAACTTCGCGCGGCCGCGACAACATGCGGCGGCGCATCTTCCAAATCACACACCACTTGGCACAGGCCGTCTCGGTCGCGAAGATCTAAAAATACAAGTCCCTTGCCTTGATCTCGATAGGTATTCACCCATCCGCAAAGTGTGACTGTGTTGCCAGCATGTGTGGCGCGAGGTTCTCCGCAGGTGTGTGTTCTTTTAAGCATTGTGGGTTCCGTGTAAGGAGGCGAAGGGTACTTGAAATGACGAATCGGGTATGGTTTGGTTGTGGACGGCGTAAAAAATACGAAAGATCATTCCTCCGCGAAAGCCACCGTGCTGTTCACAGCATTTGAGCCGTCGGGTGACGCGCATGCCGCGCCAGTGATCGCGGCATTGAAGGCCATGGCGCCAGAAATTGAAATTGTCGCGTGTGGTGGACCACAGATGGAGCGTGCAGGCGCAATCATGATCGAGCGGACCGCGGATGATGGAGCCATGGGATTGTCGGCGTTGTCCAAAATTGCCTCGGTGAAAAAAACGCAGAACGCGATTCGTCAATGGGCGCAGGCGCGTCGAGTGAATGTGCATGTGCCGGTGGATTCGCCGGCCGCAAACTTTGCCATTGCCAAATTCATGAAGGCGCGCGGAGTGCGCGTGTGTCATTTGGTGGCGCCGCAATTGTGGGCGTGGGGACCGTGGCGCTTAAACAAATTGCGTCGTTGCACTGATTTAGTGCTGTGTTTGCTGCCTTTTGAGCAAGAGTGGTTTCGCTCGCGGCGCGTGCCGGCGAAGTTCATCGGGCACCCGGTGATCAATCGAATTTTGGATCAAGAGCAAATGGATGCGCAGGTGAAGGAGTTGCCCACGGGTTCGCCCAAAGTGCTTTTGCTTCCAGGCAGCCGCAGCAGCGAAGTGACACGCAATCTTCCGTTGCTCTTGAAAGTGTTCAGCGATATTCAACACAATCATCGCCGCGCAATTGCCATTATGGTGACAGCCAACGACTCATTGGCGCGCTTGGTTCGTGAGCGCGTGCCAACTCTGCCGCCAGGGGTGTTGTTGATGACCGGCAAATTAGATGCCGCAATTTCGTGGAGCGAGATTGCGTTGTGCGTCAGTGGCACGGTGAGTTTGGATTTGCTGCGCCAAGCCAAACCAATGGTGGGCATGTATCGCACAGGATTATTGTCCGTCATTGGCGGCAACATTATGTTGTCCATGCCCAATCGATTGTTGCCGAATATTTTGGCGGGCAAGCGCGTTGTGCCGGAGTTTGTGCCATGCCTTGGGCGCGCGGGTCCTATCAGTGCGGCGGTGGAGAATCTCTTGGCGGATCAGTCACGGCTGCGCGAAACCGCAAACGCCTTGCGCGCTCTTTTGCCCGCATTTCAAGGTAAAAGACCTGATATTGAGGCGGCCGAAGCCATCATTGCGTTCGTGTCTGGGCGCAGTCCGCTTGACAACAAATGAACTGATGCAGCCGCTGCTTTGAAAATGAATTTGAATCGGCGCGCGCTGCGCAGAACATTCGCAGAGACTCTATTATCAAACTTCGTTCGCATACTTGAACAGGAACCCATCATGTTGAAAAAAATCGCCGCCGTATTTCTTCTTGCATTCGCAGTCACGCCATCTTTGGCGCAAACCGAAAAGCCAGAGAAGGTTTTGAAAATCATTTCCAGTTTGCCACGCACTGGTAGCGCCAACGCGCAGACCACCACCATGGTCAACGGAATTCAATTGGCTATTGATGAAGTTCATGGAAAAATTGGCGACTACACCATTGTGTATGAGGACATGGATGACGCCAGTCCACAGCGTGGCAATTGGGACCCAGCTGTTGAGGCGCAAAATGCCAACAAGGCTGCGCGTGATGAGAGTGTGATTGCGTACATCGGAACTTTTAATTCCGGAGCCAGCAAAATCAGCATGCCCGTGTTGAACAAGGCTGGGTTGCTCATGATTAGTCCTGCGGCAACGTATCCCGGTTTGACGAAGCCAGGAAAAGGCGAGGCGAATGAGCCAAAGATTTATCGTCCAACTGGAAAAATCAATTTTTTCCGCGTGGTGCCCGCGGATGATTTGCAAGGATTTGTGGCTGCGGAATGGGCCAAAGACATGGGCGTGAAGAAGGTGTACATACTTGACGATCGCGAGTTGTACGGCAAGGGAATTGCCAATGTGTTTGAGAATCACGCCAAAGAAATTGGCATCGAAGTGCTTGGTCGCGAAGGTATTGATCCAAAGGCGTCCAACTTTAAATCGCTTGCCACCAAGATCAAGGCCGCTGCGCCAGACATGGTGTATTTTGGCGGTACCACGCAAAATAGCGCGGGACAAATTGCCAAAGATTTGCACACTGCAAACGCAACTCCAAAATTCATGGTGCCAGATGGATGCTTTGAGAAAGCGTTCATTGAAGCCGCGGGTGCTGAAAATGTGAATGGCAGCGCGTACATCACATTTGGTGGTTTACCTGCGGACAAGCTCACGGGTCGTGGCGCTGAATTTCGCGCGGCTTACAAGAAAAAATATAATTTGAAAGAGAACGAGGAGCCCGAGGGCTACGCCGTGTACGGCTACGAAGCGTGCAAGGTGTTACTTGACGCAATTCCAAAAGCCAAGACCAAGGATCGCGCGGGTATTTTGCAGGCTGTGTCGGATACAAAAAACTACAACGGCGCGCTTGGAATTTGGAGTT
>CAJACJ010000062.1 GCA_903938205.1 uncultured bacterium | reverse complement strand
GAATTCGCGACCATCGCGGATTACAACGAGCAAGCGGGGGAGTTGGCCGAACCGCTTCGGATTATTGTGTTCGCAGATTTTCCAGAGGGATTGACGGATGCTGGAAGTAAGCGCTTTGCAAGTTTGCTTCAATCTGGCGCGCGTTGTGGCGTGCACTTTCTGCTGCTTCGTGATCCAACTAAACCGCTTCCTGAATTGATCAAGGAAAATGAAGTGCTGCAACGTTGCATGCGGGTTCGCTGGGAACAAGATCGTTTTGTCGTGGATGCCCCTGATCTTGAAGATGTTCCATTCACTCCGGCCACAATGCCAAGCGCGGCGGTGTTGCAAACCATTTTGCAAAAGATTGGGCGTGCTGCCAAAGCAGGATCCAGAGTGGAGGTTCCATTTCAAGCCATTGAGCCCAAACTTGATCAGCGCTGGACAAGTTCCAGCGCGAAAATTCTGCGCGTGCCTGTGGGTAGAAGCGGCGCAAATAAATTGCAATCCATTGAAATTGGCGAAGGCACAAGGCAGCATGTTTTGCTTGCGGGCAAAACTGGTTCCGGCAAGAGCACCTTGCTGCACGCGCTCATCACCAATGTCGCGCTGTGGTATTCCCCTGACGAGGTTGAATTGTGGTTGATCGATTTCAAGAAGGGCGTTGAATTTAAGGCGTATGCAACCCACGCTTTGCCGCACGCGCGCGCGGTGGCTGTGGAAAGCGATCGTGAATTTGGACTCAGTGTCCTGCAAGGACTTGATGTGGAACTGAAGCGTCGCGGAGATTTATTTCGAGACGCGGGCGTGCAAGATTTAGCAGCGTGGAGATTGCTTGGCAAGACGGAGTCCATGCCGCGCACTTTGTTAATTGTTGACGAATTTCAAGAATTATTTGTGGAAGAAGACAAGGTCGCTCAAGATTCCTCGTTGTTACTTGATCGCTTGGTGCGACAAGGCCGCGCGTTTGGAATGCATGTCATTCTTGGTTCTCAAACGCTTGGCGGAACATATGCGTTGCCTCGCACCACAATGGGACAAATGGGAATTCGTATCGCGCTGCAATGCAACGAGGCTGACTCCGCCATGATTTTGTCAGACGACAACACAGCCGCGCGTCTTCTTTCGCGCCCCGGCGAGGCTATTTACAATGACGCTGGTGGTTTGATTGAGGGCAATAGCCCATTTCAAGTTGTGTGGCTTACCGATGCTCAGCGTGATGAACGCGTGCGAGAACTGGCCATCGCGGCGCGCGCCAAAGGAGTTTCGGATCGCAAGATGATTGTATTTGACGGCACCGCCGCCGCGCGTATTGAAGCGTGTCAGCCACTACTTGATTTAATTCAGCAGCCGACAACCAAAGGCGTGCCTGCTTTGCAGATTTTTCTAGGCAATCCAGTGGCCATTCGCAACGCCAGCGTCATCACGCTTCGCAGGCAATCTGGCGCCAATATTATTGTTGTTGGTCAACGTGAAGATGTTGCGATGGGTTTAAGCGTGGCCGCTCTTGTAAGTTTCGCCGCGGTCACGCGTCATCTTTCGGGCCGCGTGATTCTGCTGGACGGAACCACACCAGATTCTCCCACGGCTGGAGCGTTGCAATCCACAATTGAAACCCTCAAGCTCAACGCGTACCTTCCTAACTATCGCGATTGCGACGCAGCCATTGTTCAACTGGGCCAAGAGGTTGCACAACGAATCGCCGATGGGCGACAAGATCAGCCACCTATTTTGCTGATGGTTCACGGTCTTCAACGCTATCGAACGCTGCGAAAAGACGAGGACGATTTTTCAATGTCAAGTGATGGCCCACCAAAACCTGACAAGGTTCTTGGCGCAATCTTGCGCGATGGTCCCTCAGTTGGCGTGCATGTTTTTGCGTGGGCGGACACCGCGCCAAGTTTGCAGCGCTGCATTGATCGCAATGGGCTTCGTGAATTTGATTTTCGCGTCTTGATGCAAATGAGCGCAAATGATTCCAGCTATCTCATGGACACGCCTGCCGCGTCGCGCTTGGGTGCGGAGCGCGCCTTGATCTTTAGCGAGGAAAAAGGCGCGACCGAGCGCTTTCGTCCATTTGAGATTGCATCTGCGCTAGTTCTGGAAAAGTTGTTCACTTCACATTCGTAATCGCCGCGCCAGTGCGCGCGCGAAGTTTACGCACGCAATCGCACACAATTGTGGCGGCTTGAATAATTTCTTCACGTGTTGTGAAGCGCGACAAGCTGAAGCGCACGCTTCCGTGGGCTAGAACGGGCGGAACCCCCATGGCTAAAAGCACGGGCGAAGGATCCAAAGAGCCCGAACTGCAAGCCGCACCCGCGCTGGCGCACAGATTCTCATTGGAAAGCGCAAGCAAAATGGCTTCCGCTTCCAAATGTGCAAACGCGATATTGGTTGTGTTCCAAATTCTATTTGTGGCAACGCCATTCACAATCGCATCCGGAATTGCCGTTTGTATCAAAGTTTCAAATTGATTCCTGAACTCCGCCGCGTGATTCATTTCCGCCGTATCCAACCATCTACGGGCGGATTGCGCAGCCACACCAAAGCCAAGAATGCCAGGAACATTTTCCGTCCCAGCTCTACGATCACGCTCTTGCGGACCGCCCACTAGTTGAGCTGAAATGCCAGCACCTCGACGCGCGAACAATGCCGCCGCGCCTTTGGGGCCATGTAGTTTATGCGCAGAGAAAGTGGCGAAATCTACCGGGGCATTCGCCACATCAAATGGGTGGCGACCCACGGACTGCGTGGCGTCGGTATGAAATAAAACACTTTTCTCTCTGCACAATTCACCCACGACTTGCAGGGGAAGCATGACGCCTGTCTCATTGTTCACGGACATCAGCGACACCAACGCAATGTCATCGCCATGTTTTTTAAGCACCTCTCGCAAGTGATCAAGATGTATTTCGCCGCTGTGCGCATGCTCAACCCAAATCACTTCGCACTGGCCCGCGGCTTCAAGGTGTTGCGCCAAAGTTCGAACCGCTGCGTGTTCCAATTTGCTGGTGACAATCAATCGCCGCTTTGGATGCGCTTCTAAAATGCCGCGCAATGCCAGCGACGCAGACTCGGTTCCGCTGGAGCAAAAAATAATTTCACGCGTGGAGCAGCCGACAAGTTGCGCGACATGTTCTCGAGCATGTTCCAATTGGGCGCGTGACGCTTGGCCAAATCGGTGAACACTGCTGGGATTACCCCAATTGTTTGCCATTGATTC
This sequence comes from uncultured bacterium, assembly GCA_903938205.1. Lineage (GTDB taxonomy): Bacteria > Planctomycetota > Phycisphaerae > Phycisphaerales > SM1A02 > SYAC01. The sequence goes on along the minus strand of CAJACJ010000062.1, from coordinate 3,466 downwards.
GCGCATGGCATCCACAACTTCCGCAAGCGGCATGGTGGTGGCGTTGTTGTCCAAATAGATCACATGTCAAGAGTAGGGTGTAGGGTGGCGGCCACACCTGCCAATAAACAAAAAGTCCGACCACGTGGGTCGGACTTTTCAATGCGGATGAGAGGAATCGAACCTCCATGGGTGTGACCCCACAAGAACCTGAATCTTGCGCGTCTGCCAATTTCGCCACATCCGCAGGAAGAACAAGTGTACTTCGCCGCATTGCGTTTTGCATTTCGCATTCAAAATGTAAATAAAACACGGGGTGGTCGTGTGACCACCCCGTGCGAATTCAACCTTTCAAATGCTTCAATCCTCGGCGTTGTCCGTGATATCCGTTCCAATGTCAAGCACTTCGCCGTCGCCCGCGTCATCCGCGTCATCTTGCGAGACCAGGAAACTGGACAGGCGCTGACTTCGCACAGGATGTTGCAGCTTCTTCAACGCCTTGCTTTCAACTTGGCGCACACGTTCACGTGTCACCTTGAAGATTCGACCGACTTCCTCAAGGGTGTAGGTGTAGCCATCACCAATGCCGTAGCGCAATTTCAAAATTTCACGCTCGCGGTAGGTGAGTGTCTTCAACACATCATTGATGCGCTGACGAAGCAACTCATTGCTCGCGGCTTCGGACGGACTTGACTGTCGCTCGTCCTCGATGAAATCTCCAAAGTGACTGTCTTCGCTTTCGCCCACAGGCCGATCAAGCGAAATTGGATGGCGACTGATCTTCATCACGCGGCGAACTTCCTCGGCTGGCATCTTGGCTTTCGCCGCGATCTCCTCACCGGTTGGTTCACGACCAAGCTCCTGAAGCAAATGCTTCTGAATGTTGCGCAACTTGCTCATGGTTTCAATCATGTGCACAGGCACACGAATGGTTCGCGCGTGATCAGCGATCGCTCGCGTGATCGCCTGACGAATCCACCATGTCGCATACGTGCTGAACTTGTAGCCACGTTGATACTCGTACTTGTCCACGGCGCGCATCAAACCCGTGTTGCCTTCTTGAATAATGTCAAGGAAAGGCAGTCCTCGGTTGCGATACTTCTTGGCGATGCTGACCACCAAGCGCAAATTTCCGCCAGAAAGATCGCGCTTGGCTTGTTCATACTCGCCAAACACTCGCATAATGGCTTTCATGCGCGCTTCAAGTTCCTCGGGATATTCAAACACAATTGATCGAAGACCAACCAGCTCCTCGCGCATCACAATTTGATCCTCGGGATCAAATCGTTCTGGAAACTTTTCCGCCTTGAGCAGTTGGCGCTTCAAGTCAACCATCTTTCGATGGATGGACTGCAAACGACGCATCAGGGGCTGAATACGGCCTGTTCGCAGGCAGCACTCTTCAAGAAGGGTTGCAACTTTTCGGCGACGAAGACGAAGCTCTTCCTTGATGACAACTTTACGATCTTCCGAAATTTCGGAATCCTCAAGTTGATTCCATTGGCGCTCGTTCATGTCGATCAATTTGGAAATGGTCTCAACATTTCCTGGAATGCGCGACGCGATCTTGCCCTTGGCATCTTCTTCCGCGGTGGAAATACGCATGGTTCGATCGAACGGCAATTTGCCGTCGCGCACTTGCTTGAGAGTCTCAGTGGCCAATCGCGCCACGTAATCACTTTCAAGGGATTTACGACGGAAGATCATGCGGGTGGTTTCAATTTTCTTAGCCAAGCGAATTTCTTGTTCGCGGGTCAAAAGAGGAATTGTTCCCATCTGCGTTAGGTACATGCGAATTGGATCATCAATGCGCTTGCTGCCTTGCTCGGCCAATGCTTGGGCCACGATTGCCATGGCTTCCTCGTCATCCAAAATTTCATCATCAAGGTCGGCGGCTTCGGGAGCAGCTTTCGTGGAAGGAATTTCCACGACATCTTTCATCTGCTTGAGAACCTTTGGTTGCGCACCCGCGCTTAAAATTGGCGCTGGTGGCGGGCCTTGAATCGCGGCTGGAACCGAGCACGCATCTTTACGGTGCTTGGGATTGTCGCGGTGAAACTTCAAGTTGGTTTGCAATGGCGCGTCCAGTGGAGTGAGCTTGTTGCGCTGCACTTCAATCTCATCCACCATGTCAATCCCATTTTCACTGAGCAACACGAAGAGCTCATCAATACGATCGGCGTTGACGAACTCATCTGGCAAGCAGGTGTTGAGTTCTTCATAGCTAATCCACTTTTGCTGGCGACCTTTTTCAACAAGGCGACGAAGAGTGGCTTTCAGATCTTTAATGGCAAGACTCACGGTTCAACTCCAATTCTTTGTAAGAGGGAAAAAACATTCAAGATTGATCCGCAGACGCTTTCGCTACGGTTTCAGTTCGGTTCAAATTCCGCATATTTTGCGCAATTGCAGTGGGGTTATGACCCCCTCGGCGCACTTGTTCCAATCGAGCAAGTGCATCCTCGGAGTTCATCAAATGGTTCGCATTGTGTTTGATATCGGCGTCATGCAGGAATTTGTCAAAATCAGCGGCGGCATTGCGCACAGCTTCTGAGGCGTCCATATGTTCATTGCGTTGACTACCAATGTGAAATAGCTCGCCGCAGAGGGCTTTGAGCGAAGGCTCTTGGCACTCGGCTTGAATGTCTTGAACATGGAATGAAGAACCAGATTCAAATCGCATGACAAGCAGGCTCCATAGTTGTCGAAGATCGGTTCGTTCGAAGTGTTCTGGTGAAAAAGCTTCTGAAATGGGCAATAACCCTTCTGTTCCCACTTGCACGCGTACTTGCGCGGCGTGTGGATCCGCCATGATGGCTGCCAATAAATTGTTCTCCGCCATTCGTCGAGCTTTGTGACGGGGGCTTGATGGGGGCTCTTGCACAAGTTGTGGAGCAATGGTTTGGGTCGCGGCGGTCTCGTTTAATTTCAATTCGGCGCGCGCTTGCGGCATGGCTTGTTCAAGTGTCCGCAATGGAACGCCGGTCAATTTTGAAAGCGCATTCATGACAAAACTTTTGCGTAGCGGTTCAACTGATCGGAAACCAAGCTCGCCAAGTTTGCGCAGCAACTCTTGCAGGCGCTGTTGTTTGCCTGACATGCTTTCCACGGAATCAAGATTCGCCTTGAAGCGGCGCACCATCCATGACAACGCTTCTTCACCATTTGCAAGCGCGGCGTTGAAATCATTCAGGCCATTTGGGCGCTGCAATAATTCATCCGCATCAAGACCATCAGGCAGTGTGGCAATGCGAACATCGACAGGGACGGCCAGGAAAGTTTCCACGGCGCGGTCGGCTGCGCGCTCTCCGGCGTTGTCCGGATCAAACACCACGGTGATTCGCTCCGCCATTCGCTGCAATGCCTTGGCATGATCTTTTGTCAATGCGGTGCCCAGCGTGGCAATGACATTGGTCACGCCAGCTTGATGCAAAGCAACGGCGTCCACATAGCCTTCCACCACAATCGCGTGCTTGGAATCAATAAT
>CAJACJ010000061.1 GCA_903938205.1 uncultured bacterium | reverse complement strand
CTTGGGCAAGTCGCTGTTCATGCGCGTGCCTTTGCCCGCCGCCAAAATAATCGCGGAGTCTGGCGAAGTGGTCGTGGTGTGGTTGCTCATGATGTGATTAGAAATTGCGACGACACTCAACACGCTTTCGCGCGGACGCCGTCTCTTGCGTAATCAGAATTGGCCCGCCTAGATTCGAACTAGGACAAGGAGAACCAAAATCTCCTGTGCTACCGTTACACCACGGGCCAAAATAAATTCTGTTTCAATGATATCGAATTTTATTTTGAATCAATCCATTTATGGATTGTGAGAAGCGTCTATTGAGTTGTGTTGAATGTGTCGCCTGTAAATGTGCTCCGAGAAAGTCAACCTGAACCGAAGAGTCCGCACGCGCGGAACTCTTTTCGCGGCTCAGGGACCATTCCCCGCACCGCGGCTGTCGTCAAGGCAGGAGCGCCCGTCAGCCGCGACGGCACGCCCCGTGCGGCGCCGACTCTTGTGGAGTTCGTCACCGACGGCCCGAGGGGAGAAACTTTAGCCGAAATCTCTGTTCAACTCAAGACCTTGGCGCATTGAAAAATGAGCCGTGTTGTGCCGTGAATTCACAAGGAAGAGAGGGGGACTCAGGCCACCAGATATGCGGGGGACTGCAGCAATCGGATGGATTCAACCCGTCCCGAAAGCCAAGCGACACGAATGCGGCTGCCGGAATCAATGCCCCCAGCTGGAAGCGTCAAACCAGAAACGCGAATGGGCACGCCGGTTGGTTGGCCATCAAACAGAACCACTAAGTCCACGATGTGGTCGTGGTGAATTGATTTGCTTGTAAAAGCAATCACTTGTCCGTCAAGATGTCCATTGCCACACATCATGTTGCACAACTCATCGGTCTAAGTGTAGGCACGACTTGAAATTGCGCAACATGCGCGGGGCACTTGCCATGCGTTGACAAATGGACACAATCATGCGCATGTCAAGCGACGCCGATCTTTCGCCGGAATCTTTGCTGGCCGCGTACGCGGGCGGCGCGTTTCCAATGGCGGATGTGGACACCGGCGTGGTTGAGTATTTCACATGCGATCCGCGCTGCGTGATTCCGCTGAATGAGTTTCGGCTTCCGCACACTTCGCAGCGCGCCATCCGCGCAAGTTTATTTCGCATGCGCGCCGACACCGCGTTTGAGCAGGTGATGCGCGGATGCATGTTGCCGCGGCCTGGTCAAGAACGAACTTGGATTTCGGAGTCCATGGTGGAGGCGTATTGCAAGTTGCATGAGTTGGGATTTGCCCACAGCGTGGAAGCATGGTTGGATGACAAGTTGGTGGGGGGCTTGTATGGAGTTTCCATTGGCGGCGCGTTCTTTGGCGAAAGCATGTTTGTGTTGCGCAACGCGGGCGCGGGCAACGCCAGCAAGGCGTGTTTGCATTGGCTGGTCACGCACCTGAAATCCAAGCAATTTACGCTGCTTGATAGCCAATATTCCAATCCTTTGGTTTTGAGTTTTGGTGGCGTTGAAATACCCGCGTCGCAGTATGAGGCGCAACTGGCTGCGGCGACGGATCTTGATGTGGCATTTTAAT
>CAJACJ010000060.1 GCA_903938205.1 uncultured bacterium | reverse complement strand
TGCCCAATCACATCGAAGTTCAGTCCGCGCGCAAGGCGGTTCTGTTGTCGCTCATGCGCGCGCAAGTTTGGCAGTGCATCGCGCGCGAACTTCAAACATCCGGCAAGGTTGAATTGGTGGAGGAGGGCGGCCGCCGTTCGTATCGAATTGAGGGCGGAACATTGGAAAACGACATCATCAAGCCCAAGAGTCCCAACACCACCGTTCGCATTGTTGAACTGGATCGCGCCCGGCCCATTCGCGAGGCGGTGTGTTCGCAAGTGGTCATGCCATTTGATACTGAAGATTCCAGCGTTGGCCGTGTTGATCTCATCGCCACCGCGCCGCGCGCGAAAGATTTGCTCCGTTCCGAAGGACTTTCATCAAGGTGGCCCGCGCGCATTCGCAGTCTCAGCGCCGCGCCTTGCTCCACAAGCAATATCGCCAAGCTTGAATTTACAGAACTTGCGCCAAACGTTGGTGAACTAAGCAAGTCAGACGCAAGCATTCCAAAGTCCATTCAAGCCGCGGGCACTTCCTCATTGACCAACTTGTTCAAAACCATGAACAATGTTGATGTCGACGCGTTCTCGCATCTGTGTCAACGCGCTGCGTTGGCTTGGTCCGCGCCACTTATTATTTTATTGGGCGCGTCGTTGGCCGCATGGAAACGCAACAGCCTTCCACTCACCATGTATCTCATCGCATTCATTCCAGGCATTCTCAATATCGTCATGATCGCTGGCGGTCAGCAAGTCATTCGCGCGGACAACGTGGTGTGGGGCGTGATCGTTTCCTGGTCGGGCAATGCCATTCTGCTTTTGTGTTCCATGTATGCGCTGCGGCAGTTGGCGAGAAATTAATCCATGAAGATCATTGATCGATATGTCGCCGCTCGCTTCTTGGTGAACTTCTTTCTTTTAGGCGCCGCGCTCTATGTTTTTGGTGTCAGCGTGGATGTGGTTATTCAAGCGTCGCGCTTTCTTGATGCCGCCGATGCCGCGGTTGCGGCGGGGCGTTACGGTTCTCGAATCATCGCCTTCATGATGATGGTCTTGGATTTTCACGGACCGCGCATCTTTCAATTCTTCCAGTTCATGCTTGGATTTGTCTCTATTGGCGCAATGGGTTTTGCGGTCTCGCAAATGCACCGCAACCGTGAACTCACCGCGCTCATGGCCTCGGGCGTCAAACTTCGACGCTTGGCCTATGTGTTGCTGCTGACCGCAGGCGCTCTTCAATGTTTTCAATTTGTGAATCAAGAACTTATTCTTCCAAATCTTGCGGCGCGCCTTGTGCGTGATCACAGCGGTCTGAAGTACGACACAATCAGCCAATTTCCTATTCCACTTACCCGCGATGGACGTGGCACGCTTATTCAAGCCATTCGTTTTGATCCCGCTCTCAATACCGCCACTGGACTTGTGGCGATCGAGCGTGACGAAAAAGGAAACGCCACCCGCCGCATCAGCGCAACAAGCGCGCAATGGAATACACAGGACAAGAAATGGATGTTGACTGGCGGTTCCGCAATTGAGCCTTTGAAACCAGGCAGCACGGCGCAACAAAAAACATCCTTTACAACAAGTGTTGACCAACTTGAATCCGACTTGGGTCCTGAACTTATTTTAAGCCGCCGCTATCGCCTGTACGGTCCAATGCTTTCCACGCGGCAAGTGTTCGAGCTCATGGGACGTGGGGGCGACAATCAAAATCAAGGTGTTCGTTTGTTGTGCGCGCGCTTCATTGGGCCGATTGCAAACCTGCTTGTTCTGGCGGCAACAATTCCGTTTTTTCTTCGACGGGAACCTTGCAACATGTTGGTTCAAAGCGTGCGTGCCGCGGCTTTTTCTATTCCCACCATGATTGGCGCAGCGGTCATGTTGTTGGTGCCAACGGAAGGTCTCAGCATTCCAATCGCCGCGGCGCTTCCTTTTGCGTTACTGCTTCCTTTGGCTGCGTATCGACTCACCGAGCTGCGTTCTTAACGCGGGTCCAGCCGTCTAAAAGCGAATCATCAAAGATGGTCACGTTGCGCTGCGCTTGACGAAGTTGCTTCGCCAAATTCTCCATTAAAATTCGCTCTTGTCCGCGACGCACCGCGCGGTCGGCGCCAGAGCGAGCTTGTTGCGCTTTCTCGGCATCGCCTGCAATTTCATCTTCAAAGCGA
>CAJACJ010000059.1 GCA_903938205.1 uncultured bacterium | reverse complement strand
CGCCAACCAATATCGGTTGCGCGAACTGGTCAACGTCAAGCCGTCGTCTCCAATGCTTCGACTGTCAATAGAAATTAAAAAACCAGCTTCTTTGCCGCTTTCCGTAAGGTTTTTTGCGTTTGCCCCTGGATCGACCATGCCACGGGGCGCCTGCGAAATTTCAATGGCGATCCAGGCTTGTTCAACATCGCCTTGCGGAGTTTCCAACCATGAACGAAAGAGGCGCTTCTTTCCGTCGGCGAGTTTTTTCAGCAACGCTGGAGTGAATGACTTCAACACTTGCGAGCCAAGTTGCAAACGATCGTCGCGCTCTTTTTGCACCGCGCTCATGTCGCGCAATTCAATGGTGCTCACTGCGCGGTCAAGGGCCGACTCCGCGTATTCAAAATCTTTTTCAGTCGTCAAAATACTGAACACAATAAAATTTCCAATTCCAGTTTGCAGCATGAACCAACCGCTAATCGCGCGCACTTCGCCGGTTGGAGTGGACAGCCAAAAAAATCGCGCGGGCAGCCCGCAGATTTTTGTTGGGCGATCAAACAACAATGTGAACTGGCTTCCAGCTGTCTTTAAACTTTGCAAATGATTTTGCATTTGCGACTCGGTGTCGCTTTGTGGATCGCTTGATGTGACTGCTTGCAGGCGAAAGAACCAGCGCGCGGGATCGCGCTCATCGGCCACCATCCACGACATGGTGTTGCCCGCTGACTCTTTGGCAACCAAAGTCCCTTTGGGCAGTTGAATTTTCAGACCCAAAGACTCAAAGTCGTGGGGCTTGGTTTCGAGCTCTACTTTTTCCAGGGCAGCCTTGGGCGCTGCGGGCTCGTTTAATCCAGGCGTTGCTTGGCCAGCTTTTTTTGACTGTACATCACTATTTTGCGTTTTATTTGTGTTATTATTGGACTTTGAAGCAGCGGATGCCCCAGAATCAACAGAATTTCCACCGGTTTGACCGCTTGCCGCACTCAAAATAAGGCAAGTGGCAGCAAATGTCACAAGAAATCTAAAGTTGATCAAGCGAAGGTAGGGGCAACTCACGGTTGCAAGACTACCGCAAACTTGAATGAAATTTTTAAATTCGTAACGAATATCCCCCAACCGCTTGACAGAAACGCACAATCGCATACCTTTGTCGATCCCCCATTTCCGCCTTCGCACGGCATCGAGCCGCGCGCGGAAATAGGTTGTGTTTCTTTACGAAGGGCTTGTATCGCAATGGCAATGACCGCTGGCACAATCCGCATCCGAATGGAAGCGTACGATCACCAAGCTCTCGATGCTTCGGCTCGTGAAATTGTTGATCACGCCAAGCGCACTGGTGCGCGAGTCGCTGGTCCTGTTCCGCTTCCAACCCGTCGCGAAATTTACACCGTGAATCGTTCACCATTCATCGATAAGAAAAGCCGCGAGCAATTTGAAATTCGCACGCACAAGCGCATCATCGACATCACCGATGTCAATCCACGCACGGTCGACGCGCTCAACCGTTTGGTTGTTCCCGCAGGCGTGTTTGTAAAAATTAAGGCGTAAGAAACGGACCACACAATGCCAATCGCAATTCTCGGAAAAAAAATTGGAATGACTCGCTGGTTCATGGAAGATGGGCGCAATATTCCCGTCACCGTGATTCAGGCTGGTCCATGCGTCGTGACCCAAGTGAAAACCGGCAAATCTGACGGATATGCCGCGGTTCAACTTGCGTACGATGATTCCAAGCCGCGTGCCACAACGCAGCAACTCATTGGCCATGACGCCAAGGCCGGTTCAACTCCAAAGCGCGTGCATCAAGAACTTCGTCTTGAAAAAGATGAGGAAGCAACCGCGTACGAGCTTGGGCAAATTCTTTCGGTTGACACATTCACCGGCATGAAGTTTGTCGATGTGACTGGCGTCTCCAAGGGCAAGGGTTTCCAAGGAACAATGGTTCGTTGGAACTTCAAAGGTATTTGCGCAAGCCACGGTACTGAACGAAAGCATCGTTCACCTGGAAGCATCGGCAGCCACGGAACCGATCGCGGTCACGGCGCCAAGATTAAGAAGGGCAAGAAAATGTCCGGCCGCATGGGTGGCGAGCGAACAACAATTCGCAGTCTTGATCTGATCTCAGTTGATGTTGAAAAGAATTTACTGGTCGTCAAAGGCGCGGTGCCTGGGGCGTCCAATGGATATTTGTTAATTCGCACCCCAAAACGTCTATATAAGACAAAGGCAGTACTTCAGGCGGCAAAGTAACCGTCTGAAAGATTGGGAAGGCCGTAACGGAACCACCCAGTCGCGACAGTTTGCAGAAACAAACCGAGTCGATCCCTACCAAACCCTGATGTAACGGGTGCGGAGGGTAGGCGAGACGGTCGGATCAACCGACCAAAGGTAAGAACCATGATTGAACTACCAATTCTAGATAGCAGCGGCAAGAAAGTTGACACTCTCAAGATCGACGAAGGTCTTCTTGGCGGTGAAGTACGACACGCTCTTCTGAAACAAGCTTACGTCATCACCCACGGCAATCAGCGACAAGGTTCCGCGCGAACCAAGAGTCGCGGAAGCGTCGCGGGTTCCACCCGAAAGTTGTACAAGCAAAAAGGCACGGGTAACGCCCGCGTCGGCGCCTCGCGCGTTCCTCATCGCAAGGGCGGTGGTGTTGCTTTCTCCAAGACTCGCACCCGCGAAGATTTCCGCACGCAAATGACGCGCAAAATGCGTCAACTTGCAAATCGCAACGCGTTGTTGGCCAAGTTGGTCGACAGCGAAGTGAAGTGCATGAAGGAACTGTCCTTCAAGAATCCAAAGACCCAAGATTTCGCCGCCATGCTCAAGGCTTGTGGCGTTGATCGCACATGCCTGGTTGCAGTGCACGGTGATAATCACAACACCATCACCAGCGCGCGCAACATTGAAGGCGTCAGCGTTGTTCGCATTGAACAACTCACCGCGTTTGATCTTCTCAACCACCGCTTCTTGGTGGTGGATAAGGCGTCGTTGCAATCATTCATCGATGGCACGGCGTTCACCGCCAATGACTCGAAGGAGGCCGCGTAATGGAATCAACAGTTGTCATCCGTCGTCCAATCGTTACGGAAAAAGCCTCGTTCGCAACGAGCAAATCCAATCAATACACCTTTGAAGTGGACGGCAAAGCCACCAAAGAGGACATCAAGAAGGCCGTGAAGAAGCTGTACAACGTTCGCGTTCTCAGCGTCAACACTTCCATTCGTAAAGCACGTGATCGCGCCATGAAGTTTGGTTTGGTCACCGGCAAGTTGACCAAGCGCGCGATGGTGAAAATTCACGCAGAGGACAAGATCGAGCTCTTCTGAGCAAAGGAATTCCAATGGCTATTCGAGTTTATAAAAGAACATCAGCTGGTCGCCGCAACGCAAGCGTGAACATGCACGTTGAAGTCACGCGCTCCACACCGGAAAAAAGTCTGTGTCGTCCCTTGTCAAAAACTGGCGGTCGAAATTGCCAAGGCAAGTTGACCGTCATTCAACAAGGCGGCGGTCACAAGCGCCGCTATCGTCTGATCGACTTCAAGCGTCGAAAGGATGATGTTGTCGCCACCGTCACCACCATTGAGTACGATCCAAATCGTTCGTGCCACATTGCGTTGTTGACTTACGCCGACGGCGATAAGCGCTACATTTTGGCTCCAAAGGGCATCTCTGTCGGACAGAAACTTCTGTCAAGCGCCAGCCCAATTGATCCAAATGTTGGCAATTGCATGCCGCTGAAAAATATTCCAGCTGGTCTTGATGTGCACTGCGTGGAAATGATTCCAATGAAGGGCGGCACCATGGTGCGCTCCGCTGGAATGAGCGCGCGTCTCACCAATAAAGAAGGCCGCATGGCGACATTGGTTTTGCCGTCCGGTGAAATTCGTCAAGTGTTGCTTGAATGCCGCGCCACGATTGGCGCGGTTGGCAACGCCGATCACGCCAATGTTGTTCTTGGCAAGGCCGGTCGCGCTCGTTGGCTTGGTCGTCGTCCGCGAACGCGCGGCGTGGCCATGAGCCATCATCAACATCCACACGGTGGTGGTGAAGGTCGAAGCAAGGGTGGTCAAGAGCCATCCAATGCAAGCGGCACCGGAAGCAAGGGCGGTCGAACTCGTCGGTTCGGTCTTGCCAGTGATGATCTGATTATTCGTCGGCGCTTCAGTCGCCGTTATGGCCAATTGAAACTTTGATTTGTGGAGATGAACTATGAGTAGATCGACTAAAAAAGGACCGTTCGTTGATGAGAAGCTTTACCGCAAGGCGGAGAAGATGCAGGCTTCAGAGCGCCGCACGCCGCTGAAGACCTACAAGCGTTCATGCACAATCGTGCCTGAATTTGTGGGTCTTACCTTCCAAATTCATAACGGCAAATCGTTCTTGGATTGCTTCGTCACCGAAGACATGGTGGGTCACAAGCTTGGCGAGTTCTCGCCAACTCGCGTGTTCCGCGGCCACACCAATAAGAAGGAAGGCCTTGATGCCGGTCCGAGTATGGGTGCAGGCGCTAGTGGTGGTAAGGGCGGCGACTCAAAGAAGAAGTGACTTGAATAGAAATTAAGGAAAAATAAAATGGCCTATCAATCTTGTCATCGTTTCGCTCGAATCGCTCCCCGCAAGGCGCGCCTTGTTGCTGACATGATCCGCGGCAAGCCCGTTGATCAAGCGCTCACCGCGCTCGACTTCAGCACCAAGCGTGGCGCATGTTTCATTCGTTACGTTCTTCGTTCGGCTATCGCGCAAGCGGAGCAAGCCAGCGTTGATCCGGGTCGTCTCTTTGTCAGCGAGAGCCGTGTGGACGAAGGTCCAACTCTCAAGCGCTTTCAAGAAAAAGATCGCGGCCGTTCTCATCCAATTCATAAACGCACCTGCCACCTTCATGTGTCAGTGGACGCCCGCTGATCGCTAAGGAATAAACACCATGGGACAAAAAACACATCCATTCGGCTTCCGCGTCGGAGTCACAGAAGCGCACAAAAGCCGCTGGTTCGCCCCAAAAGCACTCTTCGGTGAATTACTGATCGAGGATTACAAGATCCGTCAATTCATTGACAAGCGCCTGAACAAGACGCCGCCCTACGCGGCTGTTTCCGATGTGCACATTGAGCGCACGCGCGAAGAACTGGCCGTGATCGTGAAGACCGCGCGACCAGGACAAGTGGTTGGACTCAAGGGCGCTGAAGTTGAAAAACTCACAGCTGACTTACAAGTGCTCACCGGTCGCAAAGTGGTCATTCGCATTATTGAAATTAAGAATCCAGAAATCGACGCGAAGTTGATCGCGGATTCACTTGCCGAACAAGTGAAGAAGCGCGCCAACTTTCGCAAGGTGCTGAAGCAACGCTGCGAAGCCGCCATGCAAAACGGCGCGCTGGGTGTTCGCATTCAAGTGTCCGGTCGTATTGGTGGCGCGGAAATGAGCCGCATTCTCAACACGCGTTTGGGAACAATTCCACTCAGCACATTGCAAGCCAATGTGGATTACGCAATGACGCACGTGTTCACAACCAGCGGTGCGCTGGGTGTGAAGGTGTGGGTGTTCAAGGGTATGTACAACGAATCACAACCAGACGAAGTGGTGTCAAACGCAGCGGGTGGCCGCGCGCGGGCCCGCGGTCGTTATTGAAAATTAATACTTACGTATTTAGGAGATCAGTCACATGAGTTTCATGCCAAAACGAGTCAAGTTCCGCAAGCAACAGCGCGGCAAAATGAAGGGCAACGCCACGCGTGGCAACTATGTCGCCTATGGCGATTATGGTTTGCAAAGTTTGCAGACACATTGGCTCAGCGCCAGACAAATCGAAGCTGGTCGCGTTGCGGCGCAGCACTTTTTGCGCCGTCAAGGTGTGTTGTACATCCGCGTGTTTCCTGACAAGCCAATTTCAAAGAAGCCACTGGAAACTCGAATGGGTACTGGTAAGGCTCCTGTGGATTATTGGGCCGCATGCATCAAGCCCGGAACTTTGATCTACGAGATCGCCGGTGTTCCAGAAGAGTTGGCGAAGCAAGCCTTCGCACGTATCGCACACAAGATGCCCGTGAAGTGCCGCTTCGTGGGTCGTCGTATCGCAGTTTGATTGGAGTTATAAAAATGAACGCTCATGAAATTAGAAAATTAACGTCGGAACAAATCAAGGATGAGATCACATCAGCTCGTCGCAAGATCTTTGATCTTCGCGCGCAAGCCGTCACCGAGAAGGTGGCCAATGTGAGCCAGTTCCCAACATTGCGCCACACCATCGCGCGCTTGTTGACGGAGCAGGGCGCGCGCACACGCGCCGCGAATCCATCATCCGCAAAGAAAATGATTCGTGGTCTTTCCAAAGAAGGCCGCGAGAAGTTGCTTCCAAAGGTTGTCAATCCATCTGCCTATACCAAGGCAAAAGCTGGAACAGGAACTGGAAGCAAAAGGTCCGCATCTGATATTGCGCGCTTGGGTTCAACCACAACCAAGCCATCAACAACCAAAGTTAAAGCTCCCCGTAAGGTCAAAAAGGCCGAGGTGAAATCATGAGTCATAAGACCGCAGCCGTTACCGTTCCGTTGAAAAGTCCACGCCGCGTTGGTGTTGTTGAAAGCGATAAGCGCCTCAAGACACGCACCGTTGTTGTGAACTTTGTGACCAAGCATCCAAAGTATGGAAAGTATGTGAAGAAGCGAACCGTTCTTCATGTGCACGATGAGAAAAACGAAAGCGGTCTTGGTGATCGCGTTGAAGTGGCCGAGTGCCGCCCAATCAGCCGCACGAAAAACTGGATTCTTGTTCGCGTTGTGCAAAAGGCGCCAGTCAAACTTTTAGCAATGGAGGAGACAGCTCGCTAAAGCGGGTTGCAATTCAACATGATTCAAAAAGAATCCAAGATCGAAGTCACTGATAATTCCGGCGCAAAGCTGGCCATGGTCATCGGCATCATGGGCGTCAGCACCGCGCGCGGCAAGTTCACGCGCGTTGCCATGGGCGTGGGCGACAAAGTCATGGTGGCTATTAAGAAGGCCATTCCAACTGGCGATGTCAAGAGCGGCGACAAGGCCATCGCGGTCATTGTTCGCACCAAGTATCCAACCCGTCGCGATGACGGCAGCTATGTGCGCTTTGATTCCAACGCGTGCGTTCTGATTGACGAAGAAGGCAATCCACGTGGCACGCGCATTTTCGGCGCAGTGGCTCGTGAATTGCGTGAAAAGAATTTCATGAAGATTGTCTCGCTGGCAACGGAGGTGGTGTAATGCCAAAGCATGTACGTAAAGGTGACATGGTCATGGTTCGCGCCGGCAATCAGCGCGGTACTGTCGCCGAAATTTTGGCCGTTCTTCCCGAGGAAAATCGCGTGATCGTGAAGGGTGTCAACATCCGCACGCATCACTTGAAGAAGTCACAGACTCGTCCTCAAGGTGGAATTTTGAAGCAAGAGGCTCCAATTCATATGTCCAATGTAAGTCCAGTTGTGGACGGTAAGCCGACACGTGTTCGCTTTGAAACCAAACCCGATGGCAGCAAGACTCGCGTCGCTGTCAAGGGTGGCAAAGAATTGCACACGCTGCGCGCTGCTTCCAAGACATCAACCAAGACATCTTCTAAGAAGAAGTAATTCGTAAGAAAAGAGAACACAATGGCCGCAGTAAAAACAATTCGTCTACAAAAAATCTTCCAGGATGAAGTGGTTCCTAAGGTGATGCAAGAGTTCAAACTCAAGAACAAGCATCAGGTTCCAAAGCTCGCCAAGATCATTGTCTCCACCGGCGTGGGCAAGCGACTTGAGAATCAAAAGCTCAAGCCTGAATTGCGCGACACCGTGGTTGACACCTATCGCAAGATCACTGGTCAGCAACCCATCATGATCAAGGCCAAGAAGGCCGTATCCAATTTCAAAGTGCGTGAAGGTTCGCCCAGCGCATTCATGGTCACCATCCGTCGGGACCGCATGTGGGGTTTCTTGGATCGGCTCATCAATCTCGCCATTCCGCGTATCAAGGATTTCCGCGGCGTGAACGACAAGAGTTTCGACGGCGGCGGCAGTTGGGCCATGGGTCTTTCTGAGCAAGCTGTGTGGCCTGAAATCAACATGGCCAACGTCAATCACAACATTGGTATGCACATTAATTTGGTGTTTGAAAATAGCACGCCTGCCATGAGTCGCTTTATGTTGAGCGAACTTGGAATGCCGT
>CAJACJ010000058.1 GCA_903938205.1 uncultured bacterium | reverse complement strand
GGATTGAATTGAGAAGGTGTCCGACATGCGCCGAACGCCAGGCAATCCAAGACCAAGCGTTCTTCCCGTAGAAAAATGATCTGTCATGGCCAACTCTAAATTCGCACTGCCGGGGCCTTGATCCTGTGCACAAATATAAATATCTATTGCATCATGTTCCTGAGAACGTGTAACGGAAATACTTCCGCATCGCGCGTACTTGAAAATGTTGGATCCCAATTCCGAGACCATGGTGGCCACCAAATCTCGATCCATATCTGACGCGCCCGCAAGCAACCCCTTGTCGCGAATGCGGCGATTTCCAATCAACACATCCGATTGGTCAGTCACTTGAAAGGTGATCATGTTGTCGGATACTTCAACCATGGTCATCTGTTTCTAGAAATTCGTTGGTGCTGTCATGCTCAGAATCAGTTGGTTTATTTGTTTGTTCAATGGGCGCGTGGAGGAATTCACTCAGAGTGTCACTGGTGTCTTGGTCGGCATCCATGTCCATAATGGCGTCTTCAAGTTGTTCATCATGCGCCCGCACTTCTTGCAGCGCTTCGTCCAATCCCAAGCACGCATGCATGCCGCTCACATCTGCGTCCGAGGCCATAAGGTGCATGATGATTCCAGGATTCAGTCCAACAAAAATAACTTTGGACCCAAGCATTGCGGCCATGCGCGCTATATCACGCAATGATTTAAATTCCTGCGTGTCCATAAATGGAACCGCCGACAACTCAAAAATGGCCGAGGTTGCGCCGTCCTTCTGAATACCATTCAGCGCCACGCGCCTGATTTCATCAAGCATGCCTCCTGACAAGTCTTGACTAATGGTCACCACAAGGCAATTGCCAACACGGGTTCCCGTCACGCTGGTTGTGCCTGAAGTGGGCATGATGTTGCTTGTCAGAAGTTGGAGCCAGGATTACGCGATCTTCATTCCCTTGCGGTCCTGACCAATTGCGCGCAGCGCCAATTCAAATGAATCACGCAGCGTGGCGGTGGTGCGAACCTCGCCAATATTCACACCCAACTCAACCAGGGTGCGCGCGATGGCAGGGGAGAGACCCGACAAAATAGTTTCGCAGCCCATCAATTGTGTGGCCTTGGTGATCTTCAGCAGCTGATTGGCCACGGCGGTATCCATGGTGCTCACTCCACTAATATCCATCACCAAAACCTTGGCGCGGCTTTCGGAAATTTTGCTCAAGGTCTTGTTCATCACATCCTGCGTGCGTTGCGAGTCAAGTAAACCCAGCAGTGGCAACAGCAGAATGCCTTCCCAAATTGGAGTGACTGGCGTTGACATTTCCATCAACGTCTTGGCGTTTGCGGAAATCTTTTCGCGGTTTATGCGCGCAATCTCCTCAATGACCACGTAGGCGTCCAAGAACATTAATTTGCTAAGTGACGCAAGAGTCTCATTTAAATTCTTCACATGACTTGAATTGCGCAGGCGATCGGCCATTAAGTTGCTCGACACAGACATGCCGGCGAAGTAAATGTCGTTTGGAAGTTCAATGTGCGCATGCACCGCGCCAACATGGCGACGCGCGTCCACCCAAGACTGGTCAACATGGGCGTCCAAAAAGTTGACCCAATTCGCGCGTTGCAGTTGCTTTACACGCTCAAGTCGCGCGGGATTAGAACCAAAAAACACTTGGTATTCACGGTGTTTTTGCATCCACGTGTAGAAGTCATCAATGAAACTGTCCAACTGATCCTTCAACAGAGGGGCCACCGCGCGAATGCGCAAGAAATCAGCTTCTTGCAAGTCGAATTTGTTCAGAATGTCAGAGATAGATGATTGGGTTTGGGACATTTGGATTCCTTTAAAGTAAAATATTGAAGTAATATCATAGCAAATTCGCTAGGCATTTGTGAGTTTTGAAAGGCTCTCATTCAATCCATACATTGTTGGAAGCGCATGGGCATACAAGTGCTATCCTTTGACCTCAATTCAACCACAGGAGAGATCATCATGAGCACAGCTACCAAATGTCCATTCGCGGGCGGATCAACAATCAATATTCCAGCGCCACAAACCATTCAAGTGTGGTGGCCCAATCAACTGAACCTGCAACCACTGCAACAGAACTCGCCCACGATTGATCCCATGGGTGGCGACTTTGACTATGCCAAGGAATTCAACTCGCTTGATTTAGAAGCGGTGCGCTCAGATCTGCGCGCGCTGATGACAACTTCGCAATCGTGGTGGCCCGCTGACTACGGCCACTACGGTCCGTTCTTTATCCGCATGGCGTGGCACAGCGCGGGCACGTACCGCGTGAGTGATGGTCGCGGTGGTGGTGGCGCGGGCATGCAGCGCTTTGCTCCACTCAATAGTTGGCCCGACAATGTCAACCTTGACAAGGCGCGGCGCCTGGTGTGGCCCATCAAACAGAAGTACGGCAAAAAGATTTCGTGGGCCGACTTGATCATTCTCACTGGCAATGTGGCGCTTGAATCAATGGGCTTCAAGACATTTGGTTTTGGCGGCGGCCGCGTTGATATGTGGGAGCCGGATCAAACATACTGGGGCGGCGAAAAGAAATGGCTTGCCGCCGAGCGCTATACCGGCGATCGCAACCTTGAAAACCCGCTCGCCGCTGTGCAAATGGGCTTGATTTACGTGAATCCCGAAGGCCCCGACGGCAAGCCCGATCCGCTGGCTTCGGCGCGCGACATTCGCGAAACATTCGCGCGCATGGCCATGAACGATGAGGAAACTGTGGCGCTGATTGCGGGTGGTCACACGTTTGGAAAAACACACGGCGCCGCTGACCCAAACAAGTTTGTTGGTCCAGAGCCAGAAGGCGCGCCAATGCAAGACATGGGTCTGGGTTGGAAAAATAGTTTCGGCACTGGTAGCGGAGCCAGCACAATTTCCAGCGGACTTGAAGGCGCGTGGACTTCCACGCCTACAACATGGGACAACAGTTACTTTGAAACTTTGTTTGGCTATGAATGGAAGCTGACCAAAAGTCCCGCCGGCGCGCATCAGTGGATTCCAACTGATGACTCCGCCAAGAACTCCGTTCCCGATGCGCACGATCCAACCAAGCGCCACGCGCCGGTGATGCTCACCACCGATCTCGCGCTGCGCATGGATCCACTATACGAGCCAATTTCACGG
>CAJACJ010000057.1 GCA_903938205.1 uncultured bacterium | reverse complement strand
TTATTCTTGGGCGAGTTTGGTTCTGGCAACAATTCAACATGTGAGTCGGCAGTAGCTGGCTCAACGCAAGGCGTGTTGCAATACATGCAAAGCAATGCCGATGTGTGGACAGGTTGGACGTGGTGGTCAGCTGTCGCTGACAACACCGCCAATGATGTAAATAATGACGGAATTCCTGATGACGCGTTCGGCGCAACTGATTTCAATCTTGCGCAAGTCAACGGCAATGACAGTCCATACATGGGCTGGATGGCTCCATATCTCAGTGCCGCATTCACCGCGGATTTGGATCGCAATGGCTATGTGAACACCGCGGATCTTTCAAGCATGCTGTTGAACTTTGGAGAATGCACCGCGCCTGGTTGTGGCGACTTGAATAAAGACGGCCAAGTGGACTACACCGATGTGGGATTAATGCTGCTTGAATTCCACGACTGATTACGCATGAAGTTGTGACCAATTGCCGCAAGGCAATCGGTATTGAATGTTTCATATCACACCAACGGCTTTAACGAGCCGTTGGTGTTTTTTCACCCAGATCTTGTTCAATTTCTTCAAGCGTGCGCCCCGCTGTTTCGGGCAAGAAGAACAGCACGAACAGCAATGTGAACATGGCAACGCTGGCAAATATAAGAAAGGTGTTGCTGGCTCCTAGTTTGGTGAGCAGGGTTAGAAATGTGGCGCCCACAATGAAGTTTGCAAAATAATTTCCGCCGCACGCAATGGCGTTGCCAGATCCGCGCGCTTGTAGCGGAAACATTTCGCCAATAAGCACCCACACCAAAGGACCCATGCTGAATGCAAAGCATGCGATGTACACAATCACGCACACCAAGGTCAGCCAGGCCAAGGTTTCCGCGCCTTGACTGGTGCTTGGCAAATCACGGGGTGACGCAACATCCGTGGGCGCGTCGGTTGGTGTAGCCGCCTCCAAATTGTGCGGCGGCGCGGGATCCGTTGCCACTCGCTGCGCAGCAATGCGTGCGGTTTTTTCAGCGGATTGCTGGTTCTGTTGCGGCGTATTTTGTCCGGATTCCAGCGATGCGGAAGGCTGCGACGTTTGCTGCGTGAATTGTTGCGAAGTTTTTTGCGCGTCCGCGTGATCAAATTGTTTGAACGCCAGACCCAAAATACCAAGCGACGCGACCATGCCGCTTAATCCCCAAATCAACAAAGTGCGGCGACCAGATTTATCGACCATGCCCATGGTGATAAATGTGGCGACAACATTCACTACGCCAACCACCAGTGTGGCCCACAGCGCGGCCTTGGCGTCGGCGAAACCCGCCTTCTGAAAAATGCGTGGCGCGTAATAAATAATCGCATTAATGCCAATGAATTGTTGTAACACCGCAAGCGTTGTTGTAATTACCAACGCGCGGCGCGCGGCGCGTGTGCCAAACGCCAACCACCAATGCGGCAAACCTTTTTGAGTTTCTAAATCATTCTTAATATCTTTCAGCGCGCGCTCCGCCATGGAGGGCTCCAGCGTGCGATCAAGAACTTTCTTGGCCTCGTCCATACGGCCGCGTGAGGCAAGCCAACGCGGACTTGAAGGCATGAAACTCATTCCCACAGCAAGCACAACGCCAGGCACAGCGCCTAGACCAAACATAATTCTCCAGTGCGGCGCCGCGGCCAGATCAACTATGTAGCTGACCAAAATTCCAATGGTGATAAAAAGTTGATACAGCGTGATCATTTGACCGCGGCGATCTGGGGGCGCAATTTCACCGATATACAGCGGCGCGGCCACCGCGGTTATACCAATGCCAAGTCCCACTAAAAGCCTGGACATGGTTAGTGTTTCGGTGCTGTTAGAGGCGGCGCTAGCGAAAGCGCCCACCACAAAGATTGCGCCGGCCAACATGTTGGCGCTGCGGCCACCAAAGCGGCGCGTATACCAACCCGCGCCAAGCGCGCCAAGAAAACTTCCAACGAGCACGGCGCTTGTCACCACTTCCTGTCCCTGATCGCTTAACTCAAACTTTTTCTCCAAGAACAATAATGCCCCGCTGATCACGCCAACGTCGTAGCCAAACAATAATCCGCCACACGCGGTCATGACGGCGATCAACATGACATATGTATTTTTATTCATGCGCGCAGAGTAATAGAAGTTGAATTACTCCACCATGAGCGTCACACGCGTTCAGAATTGCGTCTTCAAACGCAGCGCCAATGCCACCACCGGACTGCCGTCGCCACTTGCGGGATTGAAAGAGACTTGCAAGTCTGGCGATAGCTGCATGCTGTCGGTGATTTGCAGACGATAGAAAGTTTCAAAAACACTGGCGCTTGCCGGATCGCTGCCCACGGGCTCATTACCGTAGTTGTTGTTGGGCTTGGTCCACGCGTAGGCAATTCCAAAGTCGTC
>CAJACJ010000056.1 GCA_903938205.1 uncultured bacterium | reverse complement strand
GACTCGCCCAGCGTGGTGGTGCTTGATGTCGCCGCCAACGATCATGTTGATATCAAGTCGCTGCCAAAGGAAATGCGCCGTGTTCCGCGCAACGCCATTGCGAATTTTGTTGAAGCACTGGTGCACAAGATGCATCTGCAACGCACATATGTGATTCCGATTGGAAAGTGGCGCCAGATTTTTGAAGCCGTAAGCCACGGCATGGTCAGCAGCGCCGCATGGCGTGGCGTGGACACATCGGCCAGCGTGGAATTGAACACGCGCGACCCGCTGCAATTTAATTTGGCCGACGCGCATACGTTGCGCGATTTAATCAAAGTGATTTTGCGCGATGGCCGCGGAATTGAGCATGGAATTACGCTGTGCAGCGATGGCGCTCCTTTGGTGATTGAAGTCATGCCCGCTGGCGAAATGATTATTTTCGCGGGGCGGCCGGACTTGGCCAAGCAGTGCGAAGAATTGCTGGCGCACGCCAAAGCGGACTAACGCGCGGCTCGTCTTGATCCATCAATAAACATTCTTTGCATGCGGCTGGCGCACAACGTGCTGCCTTACTCGACGACAATCAATTTCGTGTTCGCGTCGGGCGTTTCCATGTCAGGCGCTTCTTGCGAAAGTTGCGTGCCATCAAACTCAAAGCGCACGCCGCAACCAAGACATTGATAGGCCGCGACATTTTTCTGAATAGGACCCATTCGACACGCTGGACAACGATTCCTTTTCAAAGCGCGTCGCGTCAAGATGCCTTCGATGCCGCTTAACGTTTCGCCAAAGAAAACAACGAACGCCAAACTCAACACGCTTCCAATGATGAGCACCAAGGCGCCCAAGGGAAAAGTAAATACGCAGATGAATGCCAGCGCGAACGCCACCATGTAACCACCCAACACCAAGAATGGGTAGGCGCGGTTCACGGATCGCAAGATGCGCAGAATCATCAGCTAATCGTAGAGAAGTGAGACCCGCCAGTCGAGCGCTAGGCGAGCCGTTGCCAGTCCAACCTAAATTTTTCTGTTGGTTACACTTCAGGTTGGGCTATTCCAGCCCGTGGAACACTTCTTATGGCTGACCAAATGAAATTGATTTGCGACCGTGCCGCCTTTGTTGAAGCTGTGCAGATTGCCGCCGCCGTTGTCGCGACGCGCGGAAATGTGCCTGCCCTGCTTTGCATCAAGTTGACGGCGAAAGACAATCGTTTATACCTGCAAGCCGCCGACAAGGACATTGCGCTTGAAATTCCAGTGGCAAGCGTGGATGTAAAATCGCCAGGCGAGGCACTTGTGCCGGCCGAGCGCTTGTCGCAAATCGCGCGTGAATGCGCGGGCACAACGCTGGCGTTTGAATCCAACAAATCTATTTTGTCCATCAAAGCCGATGGCATGCGCTTTAATGTCAACGGCTATGACCCAAAAGAATTTCCAGCGCCGCCGCAGTTGAATTCAAAACCTGAATGCACCGTCAGCGCCGCGACATTTCGCAAGCTGGTTGGTCGAACTATTTTCGCGACCGCGGTTGAAAATAATCGCTACGCCATTGGCGGCGTGTTGATTGAACGCGTGGGCAAGCGCTTGCGCCTGGTGGGAACCGACGGTCGCCGGCTGGCTGTGGCCAAGGGCGATTGCATTTCCGCAACCGAAACTGATTCATCCGTGATTGTGCCTACAAAGGCGCTGAATTTGCTCAATCGCTTGGCGGTTGATCCAGAAGATCCAATTGAAATTTCAAAGGCGGACGGTCGCCTTGTGTTCACCATTGGCAGCGGCGCCGACGCCGCGAAGATGGTGACCAGCTTGATCGAGGGAACCTTCCCGCCGTTTGATGATGTGATTCCTACGGAACATGATCGCCGCGTGACATGCAATGTCGCGGCGCTGACCGCGGCCGTGCGTCGATCAAGTTTGTTGACCAGCGAGCAAAGCAAAGGCGTGAAGATGAGTTTCACCGCCACGCAGTTGTCGCTCTCAAGCAGTTCACCCGATGTTGGAGATTCCGAAATCACAATGCCACTGGAAGGTTTCCAAGGCGAGCCAATCGAAGTTGG
>CAJACJ010000055.1 GCA_903938205.1 uncultured bacterium | reverse complement strand
GTGCACTCCATGAAGGAACGCAATATGAAACACACCATGCCAACTTTGTACGCCACAATCTTGGTCGCCACGTGCGTGCTAAATGCGCCTTGTGAAATGATGCGTTCTTGTTTTGCGGCGGCACCAATTGCCCCTGCGCCAACTTCGCAAGCCACCACAGTCACAGGAAGTCAAACTGCAAAGCCCATGTCCTCACCAAGCGGCATGCGTTCACCAGATCGCAAAAGACCAATTCGCAAAGGCGCCATGACGCGCACGGCCGCGCGTGAAATTGCGCCCGCGGCAACAACGGCAACTGACGCGACCACTGTTCCCGCAACTGGTGGCGCAGCTGGAAACACAAACGGCAACGCAACCCCCGCCGCTCCGGTCACGGCCGAGTCCGCCGCCGCCGCGCTTGAGAGCGCGCTTGCACTGACACAAAATGCCGACTTCCGCGCGTGGTATGAAGCGCAACACATTTTTCTAGCGCCACGATCGCGCTTGCAAAATTTACAATTTTCTTTGTGGACCGACGACCAATCGTGCATTGCCAAGCGTGAAGGCGATACAAAGTTTCTTCGCGCCGACTGCACGCCCATGACTATCCGTATTTCCGCAAAGGTGAATGAGGCGTGGGCCGATTCCTTCGAGCGCTATTTTGGATTTCCTGAGCATGCGCTTGATTCCGTGGCCTATCGAGTTGGCGATGGCTCGCAAGCGGCAATTGAAAAAGCCATCACGGAAACCTTGGCGCAGCACGGAATTATTTGCTCGGCGCAAAGCATCGCTCCGGATCATCAATGGATTCTTGATCGCTCCATGCCGGAAGTGCGCGACGTTGCCGATGCGGTGATTCAAACCTATTGGAGCGGTCAACGTGGCAGACCAAATGCGCGCCAACGCATTGAGGCGCTGACCAGTTTTGTGCAGAACGCAATTCCATATCGCAAGGTGGATGATGGACGCAATGACGCTGTGAAGGATGGGAAATATCGCTGCGGCTTGCGCACGCCTGGGGAAGTTTTGCGTGACGGCGGCGACTGCGATTCCAAAAGTTTGCTGTTGGCAACGCTGATTCGCAGCGTGGACGAGCGCACACCCGTTGCGTTGGTGTACTGCATGAACGACACAACCCCGCACATGTGCCTGGCCGTTGGCTGCGACATGTTTGAAGGCGAACAGCGCATCAATGTCAACGGTACACAAATGGTTTTGATAGAGACCACGTCCGACTGGGATATTGGTCACGTTGGCTCTGGCACTGACATTGTGAATGCCGAAGCGCAACCACTGCGCTGACGCCCTGTACGCGGACGTGAAATTCGAGGCCGCGCAATTGGGGCTCATTTTCGACGCGGAATCAATTCGCAAGCCTAAGCACTTTCAACATGATCCAAATATGTTGCGGCGAAAAAACTCATTACGTCGCACAATTATTTCGCAGCTGACGGATCTTTAACGGGTGCAACTTCCAAATCTTTCACGGGCAACATAACCACTCCATCTGCATTGTTGCCGGCAGTGATACGCACTTTTTCATTCGAATCACTCCACGCAACGCCAGCGCCGCCGTCATCTCTGGTGAACGTGGCCACGCGCTGCTTGCCCGCCTTGTCATACACTTGCAAACCCGCGTATCCATTCACGCGGGTCGTTGCGTCCATGCGCACGCGGCCGTTCAGGTCGTACCACCACAAGCACGCGCCGCCATCGTCACGGGTGAACGCCGTGATGCGAGCCGCGCCATTCTTGTCCAGCACACTCCAGCCCTCGCACGTGATCACACCGTAGGGCTTCATGGCCCCCACGCACAACATGACCACCAACACGCTCAGAACAATGTTGAGCACGCGCTGATACTTGACACGGCTTTGCAACGACGCGATTTGTTTCTGCATTTCTTTCATGCGCGCAAAGATAGTGGCGCGGCGACATTCACGATTGATCAGATTTGCGCGCGTCAGCATCCATAACCTGCGGTGGCGCGGATTCGTCTTGGGATGCGTCGCCACCACTTTCTATCTGCGCTCGTATCAATCGCCAAACGCCCCACAGTGCTAGCCCCGCAACAGCGATGATGATCAAATGCATGTGGGCAAGTTTAGCCATTCACAAAGCATTCTTGAGTGGGTTGTACAGGGCCACTTGCAGCGGACGCCGGGCACGTGGCAAGCAAAATACAATTCTCCGCGCGCCGTAGATTTATAAATCAATATTGATGACAAACGGCGCAATCGCCAACCCCACGCACACGGAAATAAGCAGAGTGTTGTTGTCGATTAAATACGGCAACATGGTCAAGCCCGCGCCTGAAATCAGCGGCACCATTTTCTGCTGCTTCCAGCCGTACATGAAATACGCCGTGCCCACAATTCCCGCGAACACATTCACAATCAAATTGGTCGAATCAAAGCTCATGGATTTCTTGCGGCCAGACCCTCGGCGGTCTGTTTGAGCACGCCTGCATTGTTGCACATCATGCAGTGAACAATAGCAACAATGCCCGTGCCTTATAATGCGAACATGCCAGACATAACGCCGCATTCCAAAGGACTTCACCCGGACTACCGCATTCGCTTGATGGAGCCTGGCGACATGACAGCCCTTATTGAAATTTGCAAAGTGGTGTATCCGCACGATGTGCCCTACACGCCGCAAGAACTTGCCGAACATCATTTCGTTTTTCCACAGGGGCAATTTGTGGCGCAGCACATTCCAACTGGCGAAGTTGCGGGCGCGCATTACACCTTGCGTTTAAACATGATTGATTTTCATTTGGATGACCCGTGGGAAATTTTGACTGCGCACGGAACATTTGATGATCACAATCCCAAGGGCCACTCGTTGTACTGCGCCGACATCATGGTGCATCCGCGACATCAACATCACAGCGTGGCGCGCGCGTTGACGGACGTTACGCGTGAACTTGTGCGCACGGAAAATTTATGGCGTTCGGTGGCGGGCAGCCGCCTGCCTGGATACTCGCAACACAAAGATGCCTTTACACCGGATCAATATGTGGAGGCGGTTGAGCGCGGCGAACTGGTAGACCCAGTATTGACCGTGCACTTGAAAGATGGTTGGGAAGTGGTTCGCCCCATTCATGGCTACTTGCCGCATGATGATGAGAGCGCGGGGTGGTCGGCCCTGATTCAGTGGGTGAACCCCGCGTGTCCGCCGCCGCCGGAATTTCAGTTGCGTAAGTGAGTCGGGGATTTGGTGCCGCCGAAATTTCAGCAGCGCACGTAAACAGCGGCGTGTCCGTAGAAAATAATTTACAACACGCGCAATTCAAAAGCTGCCGTGAATGTTTCACCCGCTTTCACAACGGCGACGCCGTCATCGCACAAGGCGCTGATAGACGCGGTCATGGGTTCAAAGCAGACAAAGTTGGCGCCTACGGGCGAATAGATTTGCATAAACGAATAGCCGCTGAGAAATTTGATTTCAATTCGTTGCTGCTGCGCAATGATGGCGGCGGTTGGCGCGAAATTTTCATTGAAACCCTGCACACTTTGTGGCTTGTTGATGCGCTCTGCCCCACTTGCTCCGCGCATGTCCAACTGAAACAAATCATCCAGCGGCGCAACCGCTGATTGCGTACCCGCTGGCAACCACGACTCAGGATTATCAGTGGAAATTGGTAAACCGTTTTGCGCCAGCGCAACAGCGCGGCGAGCAGGCAACAGCAACTGCGCATTGGCGCGGTCGTTCAAAACCAAATAAGGATGCCACCCAAATGACACGGGAACATCTTGACCCTTATCCGCTTCAATGATCGTGGTCACCGTCAGCGTGCTGGCGAGCGCGGATTGATCAGCACTTGGATTAGTCTGAGGATGTTTGCTCTGATCCGCAATTTGATTCGCATTTTCATTCTTGCCCTGCCCCACCTTCCAGCGCACGCGCAACGAGTGCGCGAATGGATAGGCCGCGAATAATTCCGCATGATCGCCCCACACTATGCTGGCTTCTAATTCATCTGGCGCGGGCTGCGACATAACCCAGTCCGGCCAACGAATGAGTAAGCCGTGCATAGGAAATCCGTTGGCGTCGCGCTTTAAGTTTGCGTCGCGCGACAAGTCCACCGTCTTGCCCGCGACCGTGAAATGGTCCGTGCGCAATCGATTAGCGTATGGATACAACAGCGGAATTCCGCCTGTTTTTTGCGACTTCACAAAATCCGCAAGCGCCACCGGCAAAGTCAACATTTCTTGGCCACGCACTTGCCAACTAGTTGCAACACACCCCGCGTCCGTATGAACAACAAGCTGACTTTGCGACTTGGCGCAACGGATAGTGCGGATGTCCATACGGGCAACACTACCAATTCACGCAAAATAAAAGAACCCGCAAACTTGGCTGGATTGAAGTATCAAATTTCCGATCACTGAAAATGGCGCTTGCGAACATCGAAAAATCCACCCTACACATTGGGGAAAATCAAAGATTTACACTATGATCCTAGGCTCATGCGAGAAACCTACCTTCCGTTTTGCAAAGCACCCATTTCCGAGGCGGACATTCAAGCGGTTGTTGCAGTGTTGCGCAGCGGATGGATCACCACCGGTCCCAAAGTTGCGGAATTGGAGCGCGCAATTGCAACTCGCTGTGGCGCCAAGGAAGCCGTGGCCGCAACCAGCGCAACCGCGCTTATGCATTTGTACTTGCAGGCGATTGGCCTGAAGCCTGGCGACGAAGTTGTTGGTCCGTCCATGACTTGGGTTTCAACGCCCAACATGGTTGAGTTGCTGGGTGGGCGAAATGTTTTTGTTGATGCCGACCGTGACACGCTGCTTGCGTCGCCCGATGCGCTTGAAGCCGCCATCACGGCGCGCACCAAAGTTGTGATTCCAGTTCATTACGCCGGCGCTCCCGTTGATCTTGATCCCATTCGCGCCATGTGCGCGCGTAAAGGCGTGCATCTTTTAGAGGACGCCGCGCACGCTATTGGCACGCATTACAAGGGGCGCGAAATTGGAAATGGCGGCACCGCTATTTTCTCGCTGCATCCAATTAAAACAATTACAAGTGGTGAAGGCGGAGTGCTTGTGACCGATGACAGCGCGCTTGCCGCAAAGATTCGTGGCTTGCGATTTCATGGACTTGCGGTTGATGCGCATGATCGCGCGCAACAAGGTCGCTCGCCGCAGGCCGAAGTGCAACAACCTGGCTATAAACAAAACATGCCCGACATGAACGCGGTGCTGGCGCTGAGCCAGTTTCCACGGCTTGACGCGTTGATCGCTCGTCGCCAAGAGTTGGCCATGATGTACCGCGAGCAACTTGCCAACATTGATGGCGTGACCATGCTTGCGGATCCAACGTGGTCGCACAAACATGCGCGGCACTTGTTGGTGGTGCGTGTTGATGAGCGCCGCTGCGGCATGGAGCGCAGCGCATTTATGGAAGCGCTGAAGGCGAAAAATATTGGCACCGGCATTCATTTCTTGGCGTCGCATACGCACCGTTGGTACCGCGAAAATCGTCCAGAGGCCGCGGGTCGTCTTGCCAATACCGAATGGAATTCAGCCAGAATATGCACACTTCCAATGTTTCCAGACATGGCCAACGAGGACGTGCTTGATGTCATTGACGCCATCAAAGAAGTGCTGCCAAAAAGCGTGGCCAAAGTGGCCGTGACAGGATCAACACGATGAAGTCGAGCGTTTCAATTGTCATTCCCGTTCACAACGAGCGTTTGAATTTGCCGCAACTGATTGAGCGCTGCGTCAAAGTTGGGCGCGCGCTGGGTCGACCGTGGGAACTTATTTTAATTGACGACGGCAGCCGCGATGGCTCTAGCGAAATGTTGGCCGAGGCTGCCAAGACATATCCAGGCGAAATCAAGTCGCTGATTCTGAACCGCAACTACGGTCAACACAACGCAATTTTATGCGGCTTTGCCAATGCGCAAGGCGACGTCATGGTGACGCTGGACGCGGACTTGCAGAATCCGCCGGAAGAAATTCCAAAGTTGCTCGCCGCTATTGACGATGGCTACGACGTTGTGGGCAGCGTGCGCGCAGATCGACAAGATGTGTTTGCGCGCAAACTTTTCTCCGGCATTATCAATTCAATTGTGCGCCGCTCGACGGGCGTGCAAATGCACGATTACGGCTGCATGTTGCGCGCCTACAAACGCCGCGTGGTGGACGCCATGTTGCAATGCCGCGAGCGCAGCACGTTCATTCCTGTGCTGGCTAATTTGTTCGCCAAGCGTGTCACGGAAATTCCAGTGGCGCACGCCGCGCGCGCCGCGGGTGACAGCAATTACTCCGTCATTAAACTTGTCAATTTGCAATTTGATTTGCTCACCTGCATGACCGCGGGACCGCTGCGCTTATTGACATGGTTAGGCGGCGGTATTTCCGCGCTGGCCATTGGCTTTGCATTGATGCTGTTTTTTCTGCGCGTGGTGTTTGGCTCGGAATGGGCGGGCAACGGAGTGTTCACGCTGTTCTCAATTCTGTTTTTCTTTGTTGGCGCGCAATTTGTGGCGCTTGGATTAATGGGCGAGTACGTGGGCCGCATCCATGCGGACGTGCGCGAGCGCCCCCGCTACATTCTTGACAATGTTGTAGGCGAGACGCTTGCTGAAGTACCATCGCAGGGCTCGGCTGGCGCTTTCACGCCTGCGCGAACAGTTGCTTGATTGATTGACATTGCTCACTTTCTAGATTGGCAAACGGAATTGCCCATCGAATCACACTTTGTTTCACATACTTTTTAAGGAAACCACATGAAGACCGTCGTATTGGCTTATCACGAACTTGGCGCCGCGGGGCTTAAAGCAGCAATTCGAAATGGCCTTGATGTGGTCGCGGTGTTCACGCACCGAGATGATCCATCCGAAGGTGGTTGGTACACCTCCGTGGCGCGCGAGGCCGCGGCCGCTGGCATTCCTGTGTTCGCTCCCGAAAAACTTGACCACCCAATTTGGATCGAGCGCATCAAAGAGATGAAGGCTGATTTGCTTTTATCATGCCACTATCGAAACATGGTTGGCGCGAAAGTGCGCGAGTTGTTTCCAAAAGGTTGCATTAATTTGCACTCGGCCATGTTGCCCAAGTATCGCGGCCGTTGCCCGATTAATTGGGTGCTTGTGAATGGCGAAACTGAAACTGGCGTGACGCTGCATTACATGAGCGACAAGGCCGATGCGGGTGACATCATTGGTCAGCGCAAGGTGAAGATTGACATTGCCGACACCGCGCGCACATTGACCGCCAGCATGAGCCAAGCCACCAGCGATTTGCTTGATGAGTTGCTGCCGTTGGTCAAAGCCAACAAGGCCCCGCGCACTCCGCAAGATGAGAAGAACGCCAGCTCGTTTGGTCGCCGCACTCCAGATGACGGCAACATTGATTGGACCAAATCCGCCGAGGAAATACGCAATTTAACGCGCGCCGTTGCTTTCCCATGGCCGGGCGCGTTCACCTACGCGGGCGAGCGCAAGTTCATGGTGTGGACCACCAAAACCGCGCAAGGCACGGGCCAGCCTGGTGAAATTCTCAGCGTCGAACCAATGGTTGTGGCCTGCGGAAAAGGCGCGCTAGAAATTGTGGAGGGACAACCCGCCGATGGCGTGTGGAGTTCCGGCGCGCAAATTGCCAAGGACATGAACTTGGTCGCCAAGATGCGCTTGGGCAAGCGTGTTCTTTCGTTGCAAAAGAAAACAACTTCCATTTTAATTCTTGGCGTGAACGGTTTCATTGGAAGCCATCTCACGGAGCGCTTGTTGAAAAATGAAAGCTTTGAAGTGTACGGAATGGATTTGCGCTCGGACAACATTGGCAACATCGCGGATCATCCGCGCTTTCACTTCATCGAGGGCGACGTTTCCATCAACCGTGAATGGGTTGAATACCACGTGCGCAAGTGCGATGTCATTCTGCCGCTGGTGGCCATTGCAACGCCAATTGAGTACGTGCGAAATCCTCTACGCGTATTTGAGTTGGACTTTGAGGAGAACCTGCGCGTGGTGCGTGATTGCGTGCGTTACAACAAGCGCATTATTTTCCCAAGCACCAGTGAGGTGTACGGCATGTGCAAGGATGAGCACTTTGATGAGGAAACTTCCAATCTGGTCACAGGACCAATTCATCGACAACGCTGGATTTACAGCGCTTCCAAGCAACTTTTGGACCGCGTCATTTGGGCTTACGGTTCCACGCGCGGCCTGCAATTTAGTTTGTTCCGTCCATTCAATTGGCTCGGGCCACGCTTGGACACGCTTGATTCCGCGCGTATTGGTTCCTCGCGCGCCATCACGCAACTTATTTTGAACTTAGTTGAAGGCACGCCAATTCTTTTGGTGGATGGCGGCGAACAAAAGCGCTGCTTCACCGATGTGGATGAAGGCGTGGATTGCCTGTATCGCATCATTGAGAACACGGATGGCAAAGCCACTGGCGGCATTTTCAACATTGGCAATCCAGACAATGAAGCGAGCATTCGTGAGCTTGCTGAAATGTTGGTTGAGGCTTTTGATCGCCATCCACTGCGCGCATGCTTTCCGCCGTTCGCCGGCTTTGAAGAAATTGAAAGCGCCCGCTACTACGGCAAGGGCTACGAGGACGTGCAACATCGCACGCCAAGCATTCGCAACGCCAAGAACTCGTTGGGTTGGACACCAAAAATTTCCACGCGTCAAAGCGTGGAGCGAACTTTGGATTGGTTCATTCGCCAACACGCCAAGACGCACAACTTGACGGCGCCAAACACGCCAGCAACTGGCGCGGCGGCGGGCAACAAGGTTCCAGCGTCCCGAAGTCCATCGCACTAAAGCAACCACGCCGTGGCCATTGCCCCAATTGCGCTGCGTGTGGATGTGGATACGGTGCGTGGAACTCGTGATGGTTTGCCGCGTTTACTGCGCATTTTAGAGGCACGCGGCATTTGCGCCACGTGGTACGTGACACTTGGTCCCGACAATATGGGTCGACATGCGTGGCGCCTTTTGCGCCCCGCTTTCTTTTTAAAGATGCTGCGCTCGCAAGCCGCATCGCTGTATGGGTACGACATTTTATTTCGCGGCACGCTGTGGCCAGGCACTGTGATCAGTCGCCACTTCAAGGAACAGTTGCGCATGCCCATGAAAGCGGGCCAAGAAGTTGGTGTGCATGCGTGGGACCATCATCTTTGGCAAGTTGGAATTGACAGACTTTCAGATGAGGCGCTTGAAGCGCAACTTATTTTGGCGTGCGACTCGTTTGAGGAAGTCATGGGGCAGAAGCCGCAAAGCGCCGCGTGTCCAGGTTGGCGCTGCAGTGAGCGCGTGTTGAACTTTGCCCGTTCGCGTGAATTTCAATTTCGCAGCGACTGCCGTGGACCCGCTCGGGCATTTCGCCCGCGCATTGGCGCAACCGTTCTGAATCAACCACAAATTCCAGTGGACTTGCCAACCTACGATGAGGCGGCGCTCCCCAAGGAAAACCGTGATGAGGTCTGGAACGCGCGCTTGTTGCAACTCATTTCCGATGGCAAGCCGCATGTGTTGACCGTGCACGCCGAAAGCGAAGGCGGCGCTAAATCCGCTTGTTTTGAAGCGTTTCTTGACCAAGCGTTGGCGGCGGGTCACACGTTTGCGCCACTCAGTTGCATGCTTGAAACGCAGACAAGACCAACTCTTACAGCAGCGTTCGCCCCCTCGCTGAAATCAGAAACTGTCAGCGCCGCGAACGATTTTAATCCCCCACTTGGGCAACAAGTTACTTCCCCATTTGGCGCAATGCGCCCCAAGGCGGAAATGGAAATTGGATCAATTGGAGCCGGAAAAATTCCTGGTCGTGAAGGGTGGGTTTGCGTTCGAATGGATACGCTTACCCACGTATGAGCGCACGAGTCATTACGGGTTACATCACTGTCCTCTTTGCCTTGCTGTACTTGCTGCCGCTGTCGCTACGACCACTTATTTCACCAGATGAATCCCGCTATGGGGCGATCGCGCTTGAAATGTTGCACAATCATGATTGGTGGTCGCTGAAACTTGTGGGCTTGAGCTACTACGAAAAACCGCCGATGGGATATTGGTTGACAGCGAGTTCCATGGCGCTGTTCGGCGAGAACGCGTGGGGATTACGATTTGCGCCTGCGCTTGCCGCATTAGTCACAGCGCTTGCCACTGGCGCCATTGCCAAAAGAATCTGCGCTCTGCCACACATTGGCTTGATCGCGACGGCGGTTCAACTCACGTTGATTTTCCCCTGGGTCTTTGGAAATGTGGCTATTTTAGACGGCATTTTCACTGCATTTATCACCGCATGCGTTGCGTTTTTTGTGCACGCCGCCACGGATTCAGAGCGAAGATGGCGCATGTTCTTTCTTGTGCTCAGCGGCGTCGCGGCCGCGGGCGCGTTCTTGACCAAGGGATTTCTTGGACTCGCGTTTCCCGCCATCATCGCGGGCGGTTGGCTGATCTGGCAAAAGCGTTGGCGCGACTTGTTCGTATTGCCGCTGGTTCCTATCGCGTCGGCGATTGTGATTTCGGCGCCACTGATCATTCAAATTCACAAACACAATCCAGGTTTCTGGGATTATTTCTTTTGGGTGGAGCATGTGCGCCGCTTCACGTCGCCAGATGGCAATCAACATCCAGAGCCGTGGTGGTATTTCCTGCCCATGCTTCCTGTTGGCGCTTTGTTGTGGACTTTGAACATTGGCAAGGTGTGGAGCGGATTTCGCACATCACTTTTTCGCGGCCGCGGCGCTTCTTTGTGCGCGGTGTGGATTGCCCTGCCCTTACTACTGTTGTCGGCCAGTAGCGGAAAACTGCCAGCCTATATTTTGCCTATTTTTCCGGCATTTTCAATCGTGATCGCAATTTCATTGCTGCACTATTTCAGCAAGACCACATTGACCACGTTCGCCGATCAACTTGGCCGGTGGCTTCTTGTGGCGGTGGCTCTCTTGTGCGCGTCATTCATCCTGACGGGCCATCAGTGGTTGTATGCGGATCAGTTATGGCGCGACAATTCCACGTGGCGCTTTGGCTTGCTTGCGCTAGCGCTTCTTGCGTGGGCGGCGCTTGATCATTGGGCGCAGCGCACACATGTTCCTGCTCATCGCTTAATGCGAATGGCGTTTTCGCCCGCTCCCATGCTCATGATTGCCGGCTTGCTGTTACCAGATGCTTTGATTGAGAAAAGTAAAATTGGAGTGGAGACGTTGCGCGCTCAATCGCAGGACCTTGCGCAAGCACACACTCTGATTGTCGATGCAAATATGGCGACCTGCGTGGTCTACTCCACCAAAAGATTTGACATGACCTTCATTGGTCCTGGTGGCGAATTGGACAATGAATTAAATTTGCCACATGAACAAGCGCGCTTCATCACGCGTGAGCAAGTGTTGGCGCAAGTCGCGTTGGCGCAAAGAACTGGCTCCGTTGCTTTGGTGATTATGCGCAATGATTTAAAGGCATTTCAAGCGCCCGACGCGCCAAAACCGCAAAGCCAATTCATTGATGGCGATGTTTCCGTGGCATTGTTTACGCAAGTGAAATAGCGCGCGGTTACGCCAACAGTTGATCCACAAGCACGGCGCACGGAGTGGAGTGGCGATATTCAAACCCAAGCTTGGAATAAAATGGCTTCGCCTCATCGCGCGCGTCAAGCAACAGCGCTGGAATGCCAAGACGCTTGGCCTCGCGCGCTAAAAATTGCAACATGGCGCGGCCCGCCCCGCCGCCGCGCAGTGGCTTGGTCACCACCAAATCATCCACGCGCAAATGCGAGCCGCGTGACAAGCCGTGGTTGTGATGAACACCTGCGAGTGAAATTAATTTTGCATCGAAAAACCCGCCAACAAGTCGGTAGCCATTGGTGGATGCAATGGCGCGCACCATCAACACAAATGTGTCACGCGTTAATTCTTGGCGTAGTTCATGCATAAGATCAAATGCGCTGTCAATGTCCTGGTCCGATTCAAGCCAGCGAAAGACATAAGGACTTGCATTGATCATGGCGCCAACTTACCAATGTTTGCGCCGTGATTCATGCAGCAACGCATTGGCGTTTACTGAAGCGTTTACCGAAGCATGTAAGCGCGTATTTTTCAAAAACCAATTGCCAGCCATTAAGGAACTTCAGACATCCATGAGGCTGGGTCCTTACCCATTTTCTCGCCTAAATCAGCCAGGTTTTCCATGGTTTCCTTAATGAATATGCCTTCTTGTGGCGGGCGCCACGAATCAGGAATGGCGACAAGATGAACCTCGCATTTGCCTTCACCGCGCAACGTGGTCAACTCCGCGTGCGCCACCAAATGGCGCAGTCCAACAATGGTGGCGGCGCGAATTCCAACTTCAACGCTTCGGCCAATGATGGCCGGCCACGTTGGCTGAACGGTTTGCGGCACCGCGTTGAATTGATTATTCAGAATGACCCAGTAGCGCGTGGTGGGAATTGGCAAATCAGGATGCAAGCGCTTCCATGTCACGCCGAATGAATCCTCGCGCTTCATGCGCGCGCCGTACATGACATTGCCCACCACGCCGCCGTCGCAATACAAGCTGCCATTGATTTCGCGTGGTGGAAACGCGCCGGGAATTCCGCTTGAAGCAAGAAGCATTCGATTCAGCGTTTCGTAGTCGCCGCTTTTGTTGGCGCGAATGGCCTCTTCTGAAACCGCGAACGCACGCGGTTGCCCCATATCTAAATCTGTTGTGTTGACGGCCAACACGCGGCCAGCTTGCGCCTCTTTGGCCATGGCCGCCACCATTTGTGGAGTGATCGCGTCGCGCAATTCGCGCTCTAAACCAGGCACTTCCGCGAATGATTCATTGGCTGGAAGAAAGTACAACAAGCCGCGGGTCTTCACCATGTCTGGCTGTGGATTTCTATAAAAGCTGACAACCTGATCAATGCTTTCAGTCGTGCCCACAAATACAAATGGCGCAATCAACGCGCCGGTACTCACGCCGCTGACCACATCAAACTTTGGCATGGACATCGGTCCCGCAGGAAGCGTGTTCCAACCCTTGAGATATCCCGCGCCAAACGCGCCCCAATCACCACCGCCAGAAACCACCAGCACATCAAGCGTGACCGGAATTTTACTTTTGCCATCGGCGAAATCTTTTTGCTTGGCCGCAACATGCTCCACCAAATCAACGATTAGTTTCTTGGTGACCATTTGCACTTTCGCGGCATCCGCGTCGCGCCGCGCCGTCAACACGTCGGCGGTCTCAATGGGTCGTTGCCGCGCGCAGGCGCCACACACGAAAGTCGTTCCAATGAACAGCATGCACATTTGCAAAGATATTGAACCACGGATTTTCTTTAAAGATTTCATTACGGGAAGATAATGTCGAATAATGGAATTGGCAAGAAGTTCCCTGTTGCAAAGACTCTGAGCTAAAGAGTGGGTTTGTGCGCAGGAACTTCCGCTCATCTCGCTTGTGGATTAGCGGCGTAAGTTGGCACTCATCTCGCTTGTGGATTTTCGACACCAGTTCGCACTCATCTCGCTTGTGGATTAGCGGCGTAAGTTGGCACTCATCACGCTTGTGGCTTGGCGATTTGCTCTGGGTAACGCGCACGCGCCGCGCGAATGCGATCAAGTCGTTCAAAGAAAATTTCAATCAACTCTGGATCAAAGGCCTTGCCACTTTCTTTGCGCATCTCTTGCTCAACACGCTCTGGCGCCCACGCCTCTTTGTACGCGCGGTGACTTGAGAGCGCGTCAAACACATCGGCAATAGCGACCATGCGCGCGAACAACGGAATGTCGTCGCCCTTCATGCCGGTGCTTGGCAACTGCATTTGCAGCAAACTTTGATCGTCGCTGGACAAATTTTCAATACTCACCGCGCCGGGATATCCGCGCCCGTCCCACCGCTCATGGTGATGCATGGCCACTTCGCGAGCGTCTTCACTGTCATTCCCAGGTAAATGGGGCACGCCAAGCACCGAGTGGTGCTTCATGATTTCGTATTCCTCTTGAGTCAATTTTCCAGGCTTTTTCAGTATTAAATCACTGATACCAATCTTGCCCACGTCATGAAGAATGGCCGCCATGCGCAAAGTTTCGCGGGAAAACTGGGAATCTTCCTGGCGCATTCCGCGGCGCTTCGCCCATCCGTCAAAAATTTCAACGGCCGTTACGGACACGCGATTTACATGCGGACCGGTCTCGCTTGGATCGCGCGATTCCGCCATACGAACCTTGCTCCACATCATTTTTTCTTTTAACGCGCGCCGTTCCAGCGCCGTGGAAATTAAGGTTGCGATATGCCGCAAGTCTGTGAGTTCTTGTTCAGTGAAACTTGCATGTGTTGTATTGGGTTGCCGCGCAACAAAAAGTACACCCAGCGTTTCACCTGATCCAGATTTCATGGCGATGGCCGCCGCCGCCGCGCCGACAATTCCCGCGGCTTCTACTAGTGATCCGTGCGCGGAGTTTAATTTTTCAACGCTGATCGTTGTGTGCTCATTCGCTTCAATCGCTTGCGCCAACAGGCCCGTGCGTTGGGTGATGTAGCCAATGAATGATGTGCCCGCTTCCTTGGCTTCTTCAGGGCGCGTTGCGTAGGACAACACAAAATCCGCGCCATCTGGCAAAAAGACGCAGCACATTGGCGCGTGAATGAGTTGCGGAACAGTCAACAAAACCCGACCCATTTGCACATCAAAATCAATGATTTGGTTGAAATTGAATTCAAGCTCATTGATTGCATTCACGCGCGACTGCTGCAAGTTTAAATTCTCACTCAACTGCTTGTTGCGACGCATGATTGCGTCCCGCTGCCCCAAATTCTTAGCGAACTTATTCAATTCCTTGAATACATTTTGAATCTCCGGTGGACCGCGTAACTGCAAACGATGATCAAATTTACCCGCGTCAAGTGCCGCGGCAAATTCACCAATGTCCCGAATTGGCCGAACAAGCTGCTTAGAAATTGGCCACGACAGCAATACGCAAAGCAAAGCCACCAGGCCAAACGCACTCAGTGTGATTTGTAAAATATCAAACAACACGGCGTCGACAATTTCTTTTTGCGCGCCAAGAAAGAGCAAGCCTTTGTGGTCGGCAAGTGGTTCAATGGCGCCAAGCATGGTTTTGTTCGATGTTTTATACCAACCCGCGCTGCGTTGATGCAGTGAAATGGGCGGAGTGTTGGAGTCCAGTGGCTCCACAGAAAGAAGCGATCCACTGGATGCGTATGTGTTCAGTTTCAATTCACCGACAATCTTGGAATCGTCAATCGCGAGATAGTTGGAGCCTTTGGGATCCTGCCGCGCGATGATGCGCCACTGATCGCCTTCAGGAACCGCAATGACTAAGTTTGACCAAATGCTTGGGGTTTCACCCATGTCCCTGTCAGCGTGCTCCAAATCTTCTTTTAATTGGTGAAGTAAATCAGGTTTTGTTTGCAACTTTTCAACTGTAATTCCGTCGCGCTCTAACACATCCACCAGCGCGCACGCGACATCTTGCGCCCAACCAATGGCAGCTTTTTCCAATTCCTTGCGCATGATTCGGAAACCAAAAATCCCCATCAACAACGCGCTGAGTCCACCAACCGCGACCAAGACAAGGGCTATGCGAAAGCGGAAACTTGTATTTGAGAATCTCATGAATTGTGTTGGGTGAAAGGTTGTAAGAAATGGAATTTCAAGAATGAAATGAATGGAAGTTCACTACTGAGTAAGTCACATTCGTTACCAACATGTTCCGAAAAAAAATTCAGCAAAGCCACCTATCGGAATCGAACCGACAACCTCATGATTACAAATCAAGTGCTCTACCAATTGAGCTAAGGTGGCGAAAAGTAACCCAGTGAAAGTGAAGTGAATGCAATGAGCCAAGTCACTCAATCAGTGAGTTGCCTCAGTAATTTGGTCAGGCAAGAGTACCGTGGCGGCGCAAAGCGAGCGCGACAAGGGTGACATCCGCGGGATTCACGCCCGCAAGGCGACCAGCTTGGCCAAGAGTGGCTGGACGATGGCGCTGTATCACTTCCGCGGCCTCGCCGCGCAAACCGCGCACTTGCATGACATCAAATTCACGAGGAATTGGCACGTTTTCGCTTTCTTTTTGACGGCGAATGTCGGTTCGTTGATGCGCCAAATACCCCGAGTAACGCAAATCCGTGGAGACCCGCGCCAGCAATTTCGTGTCAACGCCAGCGGCGCACACACTGGCAAGTTCTTGCAACGTGGCTTCCGGCCGACGCGCCCATTCATTGGCGCGAACGCCGTTGATTTTTCCCTTGGCAAGCGCTGCGCGAATGTCCTCTATGGATCGCCGGCGAAGTTGATACGCGCCCCACTGCGCATCTCCAACAAGACCAAGCTCACGCCCCCTCGCTGTCAATCGTTGATCGGCGTTGTCGGCGCGCAACGAAAGCCGATGCTCAGCGCGGCTGGTGAACATTCGATACGGCTCGCGCGGAGTTCGCACAACTAAATCATCCAGCAACACTCCAAGGTACGCCTCATCACGACCAAGGCGAACCGCTTCCAGACCAAGCGCGCGGCGCGCGGCGTTCAATCCCGCGACCAAACCTTGCGCGGCGGCTTCTTCATAGCCACTTGTGCCGTTGATTTGTCCCGCAAGAAAAAGTCCTGGCACTAATTTTGTTTCAGCCGTGGCATCCAGTTGATGCGGCCACACCATGTCGTACTCCACGGCGTAGCCATAGCGCAAAATGGTGGCGTGCTCGCAACCGCGCATGCCCTTCACAATTCCATCTTGCACTTCGGCGGGCAAACTTGTTGAAATGCCGTTGCAATAAATTTCGTTGGTGAACAAACATTCAGGCTCCAAGAACACGCCGTGATGATCACGTTCGGCGAAGCGCACCACTTTGTCCTCTAGGCTTGGGCAATAGCGCGGACCGCATTCAGCCTCCATTTCGCCGGCATACATAGGTGCGCGATGCAAATTGGCGCGCACTAAATCGTGAATGGAGGCGCTGGTTTCCGTTTGACGACACTCCACTTGGGGCAATTTTGGGAAAGCGACTTCGCTGGTCATGTCACTGAACATCTGCGGAACTTCATCGCCCCACTGCGGCTTCAAGTTGTCCCAGTCAAGAGTTTCTTTTGCTAGCCGAGGCGGCGTACCGGTTTTCAAGCGGCCAAGTTCAAAGCCCATTGAAGTGAGCGCCGCGGAAATTCCTACGGCGCTGCCTTCGCCAACACGGCCGCCAGCGGTCTTGGTTTCGCCGGTGTGCATGAGCGCGCGCATAAATGTGCCGGTGGTCAACACCACGCTCTTGGCGGAAATATCAACGGTGCCATGCGATGCGGAAGAATGTTCATCCGCCACAAAAATGGGCCGCGCTTGTTGGGCGTTTGTTTCATTGGCGGCAAGCAATGTTTGATCCACAATAAATTTGCGCGCGCCAGTCGCAAGCGTGACGCCAACGCACACGCCATCACGTGTTTGAATTTTATCCACGGTTCCCGCCCACACACGCACGCCAGCGCGCGCCACAATGCGCTGCACTTCAGCGGGATACGCGTGCTTATCGCACTGCGCGCGCGGACCCCACACCGCTGGACCCTTGGAAGCATTGAGCACGCGAAATTGAATTCCCGCATGATCGGTTGCCTCCGCCATGACTCCGCCAAGCGCGTCAATTTCGCGCACCATTTGTCCCTTGGCAAGACCGCCAATCGCCGGATTGCAACTCATGGCGCCAATGCGGGTTGGATCCATGGTGATCAAAAGCACGCGCGCATTTGTTTGATTGGCTTGTGGATTGGCCGCGCCCAAAACGCGCGCGGCGGCGCACGCGGCTTCAACGCCAGCGTGTCCACCACCAATCACAATGACATCGAACGATTCCATTTCACAAGCCTAGCGAACATTTGCGCACGAAAGAAATTGCGGCGCTTACAATCGCCGCATGTATCAAACCATCAAAATTCGTCGCGCAACAAAGCCCGTTACCGTGATCTGCGTCTTCGCTGGCGACAAAGTGGTGCGCGGCTCCAAGCACGCTGGCGCAATGGAAATTGCGCTTGCGCATCCAGGCTTCCGCGCGGACAACGGCGAAGTGGTTGCCGCTGGAAAAAATATATTGGCGCTTGGCCTGGGCGACAAGAAAAAATTCTCATTGGACAGCATGCGCGTGGCCGGCGCGCGTTTGGTGAAAGTGTTGGCGCGCATGAAAGTGACCGCCATTGATGTTGAACCATCCGCGCAAGTGGACAAGCGCGCAACATCGCTTGACGCCCTTGGCCAAAGTCTTGCGGAAGGAATTGCGCTAGCCGCGTGGCGCTTTGACCACTTCGACGGCAAGGCCACCAAGAAGTCCGCCAAACTTTCTCAACTTGATGTGCATTCCTTGGACAAAACATTCTTGGCGGGTCTGACACGCGGCGTCACCATTGCCGCCAGCGTGAATGAGGCGCGCAGAATGGCGGCCACACCGCC
>CAJACJ010000054.1 GCA_903938205.1 uncultured bacterium | reverse complement strand
GTCCGGTTTCAGGTATCGTTGCATGGTTCACCCAGAACAGCGCCCTGTTCCGTGGTGTTCTGATGAATTTTACTCCGGTTGCCTTGGGGTGGAGGGGAGTGAGGATGCCCCCCAGACCTTCAGCTGGATTAATCCTGACATTACGGTGGATCTGCATCTATATGCCGGTGATCAGCTGCTGTATTCCGGAGAATGCAAGATCATCCGCTCTTGCATCAATCAGGCAACCCGATCCTTTGTGCTGAGTCCGGTAAACAGTTCGATCCGAAGGTACCGGCCGAAACAGTATCGCACCAGGCGTTATAATCTGTTTCCTGCGCC
This sequence comes from uncultured bacterium, assembly GCA_903938205.1. GTDB lineage: Bacteria > Planctomycetota > Phycisphaerae > Phycisphaerales > SM1A02 > SYAC01. The sequence continues at coordinate 3,542 of CAJACJ010000054.1, read as the reverse complement.
AAGTATGTGAAGAATCATCGTGGCCAACACGCATGGTTGTTTCAGGCGCGCCATCAAGTGATCGTGAATTGTTGGACACGCTTAAGGGCGTGTGCGGCATGGACAGCACTTCCGTTGACAGCGCCGGCTGGAGCACGGGAAATGAAAAACTAAAAAGCGACACGTGGGCGGCCGCGTTGGGCGCTGCAAGTTTGGATATGCAAAACAAATCAACTCAGAGGGCAGCATGATTCTTCCAGTTATGGATTTCTTGCCAAATGAATCACGCCGCGCCGTGAACGCCGTGCGCGCTAAGCGCCGCGTTGCGCTGCTTGGAGTTTTATTGTTGGTATTTACCGTGGGCGTCAGCGTTCACAGTTGGAATATTGCCCGCAAGGCCGATGCTGATCGCGCCGTGGGTGCCATGTTGGTTGCGAATGCCCCCGGCGTTGATGAGTTGATGGATGGTCTTGCAAAAGAGCAAGCCATTTTAACGCACGCGTTGCGCGTTACCGACGGGCTGGTTCCAACCATTTTGGCTTCGTCCGTGGTGGCAACTATTACAAACATGTTGCCTGATCATGTCACGCTCACTGGTATGCGAATTGAAACATCCGATGCGCCAAAACAAATGATGGTGGTGCTCAACGGTGTCGCCGAGGCGAACACGGACTTGGCGGATTTTGAACACAAACTTGCCGCGGCTTCTGCGTTTCGCGGAGTCACCGTTTCCGAAAGCAAGGTTGGAGAATTCATGGGCAAGCGCGTGGAAGAATTTACAGTTTCGTTTCAGGTTCCACTGTGCGTGCAAGTGTGCAAGCCTGGAACCATGCACGTTGCCCAAGGAGGTGTGAATTGAACAATCAGCGAGCTGGAGTGGTAGTCATGACCGCGTGGGTTCCGCTGGCGATTGCGCTTGCATTGCTGGGATTGTTCATTGTTCCAAACTATCTGCGCGCTGGCGCTTGGAAACAAGAAGCAAATTCATATCGTGCGGTGGCCAACGAGTCCGCCGCGCGCCAAGATGGCCTGATTGAAATTCAGCACGATGTGGATCGCTTGCGCACTGAACTTGTTCAACGCGGACGCGTGCTTCCAAATACACCAGACAAGGGTGGCTTGTTGACCAGTTTGGCGCGCGCCGCCGACAACAAGGGTGTGTACACACACCAATCTAAGTCAGGCAAGTTGGCTCCCATGGATATTCCCGGTGTACAAGGCGGCAAAGCCATGCGCCGTACCGTGGATGTGCAAATGACCGGAACATTTGATTCGTTGTTTGGCGCGGTGCGGGCTACGGAAAATTTAAAATCGTTGGTCACGGTGCGATCGATTGAGTTTGCGTGCAACCCAAATGCTCCTCAAGTGAATTCAGTCATCGACGCCTCGTTCACCTTTGATGAATATTTCACGGACCGCGCGGTGGATGCCAATGTTTCAACCAGTGCGCCACGTGGCGTGAAGAATGGCTCAAAATGAACGCGACCCAGCAACAATGGAATTTGCTCAGCGAGCGACTTGGCGTCAAACCCAAGCAATTTGCAGTGCTTTTGGGCGTGCTTGCCATTGCCGTTGTTGGATTGGGTTTTAAATTCGCCCCGCGCCCCGCGCAAAAATCTTCACAAGTTTCTGTTGCCAAGCCAATCACTGGTGTCGCTCCAAACAAAAGTAAAGCAATTGATTCGCACGCGACAACAGTTAGTTATTCAGGCGCGGATTCCGAATCAGCGTCACGCGTAATTGAAATGTCATTTGACAACAACCCCGCTCGCAATCCATTCAAGATCGTTAGCGCGCCAGAGGTTGAAGCCACCAAGGTGGCGTACACACCAGTTGTCGCGCCAACAAAAATGCCAGGTCTATTGCCAGGCATGATGTTGAAGGCCGTCATTCGCGGCGAGTTGGCCGTGTTTGGTGATCAAACGGTTCGCATTGGTGACGCCATTGCGCTACCCGATGGAACATTCGCCAGCGTTCGCGCCATCGCTGATCGTTCCGTCACGGTGGATTATGACAACCGTGTGATTGAGGTATGTTTTGGTGCGGCAAGTCAATCAAAGGCAGCTTCAGCGAACGGTGTGAAATGAATCAACCAGAACAAGTGAATGAAATTGGTGCTTTGCCAATGAACGCGGACATGCGCGCGCTTCCGCGTGTTGGCCAGGCGTTGATTGAAGGCGGAGCAATCACCATCGCGCAACTTCACGAAGCATTGCGCCGTCAAACCGCCAATAGTGAACGTCTTTTGTTGGGCGAAGTGTTGTTGCAAATGAAGTTGGTCGACACCACCACCATGCTCAAGGCCGTGGCGCGCAGTTTAGAAATTACGTTTGTTGCTGAGCCAAGTGCGGAAGCCGACGCCGCCGTCATGAAATTATTGCCCGAAGCCATGCGCCGCGAGCACCGCATTGTTCCCCTGCGCCGCGAACAAGACGTGCTTGTCATTGCAACCGCCGATCCACAGAACGAACATGTTCGTGAACTTGCGCAACGCGAGTCCAGTTTGCGCGTGCGTTTTGTGGCAAGTCCGGAGGATCGCCTTGACGCCATGCTTTCTGACATTGGCACCGAAGGCGCTGTGCAAGAAAAAGCGCAAGAAATTGTCAACGAGATGTTGGACGACAGCAAGGACGGCAACTTCACGCTTCAAGAAAAACAAATCGATGAAATGATGGGCGGCACTGACAGCGATGACATGGGCCCCGTGGTGAAGTTGGTCAACTTCGCCATTTGCTCCGCCGTGGAAGAAGGCGCCAGCGACATTCACATTGAACCTGACGATGGAAAAATGCGCGTGCGCTTTCGAATTGACGGCGTGTTAAGCCAGCGCATGTCGCCACCATGGCGCATGAACGCCGCTATTTCCAGCCGAATTAAAATCATGGCGCACATGGACATTAGCGAGCGCCGCATTCCGCAAGACGGCGAAATTAGCGTGCGCGTGAATGGCCGACCAATTGATTTGCGCGTCAGCACGTTGCCTGGAAAGTTTGGCGAGAAAATTGTTATGCGCGTTGTGGACAGCAGTGGCACTCAACTTGGTCTTGAAAAACTTGGCTTCCGCCCCACCATGCTGGACAAATTCCAGAAGGTCATTGAACAGCCTTACGGAATTATCTTGGTCACTGGTCCCACCGGCTCTGGTAAAAGCACCACGCTTTACAGCGTGTTGAATAATTTCGATCGCACCAGCATTAACGTGAGCACGGTTGAAGATCCCGTTGAATCAAACATTGAAGGCGTGCATCAGGCGCAAATTAATCCCAAGGCGGGATTCACTTTCGCAAGCGCGCTTCGTTCTTTGTTGCGACAAGATCCCGACGTCATCATGGTTGGTGAAATTCGCGACAGCGAAACCGCGCAAATTGCCGTGCAGGCCGCGCTCACTGGTCACGTTGTGTTAAGCACGCTGCACACCAACGACGCGCCAAGCGCCATCACCCGCTTGGGCAATCTTGGAGTTGAGAATTTTCTTATTGCCGCAAGTTTGCGCGGCGTATTGGCGCAACGACTGGTGCGCCGCATTTGTTCTAGTTGCGCTGTTGCGCGCGAGTTGGACGAGT
>CAJACJ010000053.1 GCA_903938205.1 uncultured bacterium | reverse complement strand
CCCTCGATGCGTCCAAATTTTAAAGAAGCGCAAGACTTTGGCCGCAAGACATTGGCGGAGCGTAAATATCCAGCGCCGCCGCCTTCACCAGCGCATGGCGATTCGACAAGCGCTAAAAATGATGCAATTTCAGCCTCAACTGCAACTATTGGCGCCACTGAAGAGTCGACTTCTGCGCCCAAAGACATTCCATCCTTGGACCCGTTGAATGATCCCGCGCAAAATGTCGCCGATGCAACCGCGAACGGATCGCCCGCATCAACTGAGAAAACAACCAAGCGCGCGATAATTCAAAAAGCTCCGAAATCAAATTCGGCGCCACCGTCCACTGACACAGCCAGCGCACAACCTGCTGCAAATCCATCGCCAACTGAAAACACCGAAGCCGACTCCGAGAGCGCCACCCAGAAAAAAAGCCGCAGCGCACGAACAACCACATCGGGCACAAACGATCTGCCGAAACGCAGTGAACTCACGCCCGACAGCGCGAATGTAAGCACACCAATTCCACCGCCGCTCAGCGAAACTGAATTGAACGCAATGACCAAGGATGAATTGCAAACTGCCATGGGTAAAGTTGCCATCGCTCGTCAAAGCGCGGAAGTGGATGACGACACAAAGAAGCGACTGAAAGAGGAGTTTGACAGGCTTAAAAATTATTTGAAGGGCAAGAAATGAATTTCAAACTTGACTTCAATCTTGATCGCAATCCAACGCTCGCTCGCATCCGTTCGCTGCCCCCAGTTGGTCGATACGGAGTGATTGCAGTAGGAATACTTGCCGCGTACATGGCCATTGATTCCTGGAGTTGGAGTTGGGCGCGCTCGTGGAATGCCCAAGCTGATCACATTCAAAAAATCATCTCAGATTCGGCACAAATCATTGCAGACAGTGACACGGCCGTGCATGCTGGACCCGAGCTGTACGGCTTAGTGAACCCCATCGCGGGCGAATCTGAAGGCGCAGAGTCCATGGCCAAGGCCGTGGTGGAAATTGTAAAAAAATATTCCACAACTAATTTTAGTTACGACGCGCAACGCGCAAGCACTCGAATACCTGGTTTGTCCGCAAGCGGTGAAAAAATTTCAAAGGTCAGTGGCGAACTTCAATTTGAATGTTCGCCCGACATCTTCTCTAAAATTGTCGCCGACATTGAATCAAACCCCGCGATTGAATCAATCTCCTCCATTCGAATACAACGCAAAGAAGCGGAAAAAAAACTTGTAGTGCGCATGACGGTGGACTCTTGGGTCATACCAAGTAAATCCGCGAACTCCGGAGGACTTGGCTGATGCAAATGCCCGCTTGGTTACGACCCCCAAAAGGAGTGCACTGGACACCAAGACTTGCAGCAACACTGGTGCTGGTTGTTCTCACCGGAACTCTTGCTCTAAGCGGCGGGCTCAGTGTGCTTATGGCTTTGTTGACATTTGGCGGCGATGCGGATCCAGCGGCAGCCCTTGCAAATTCACTGAAGAAGCACGAGCAACTTGCCAAGGTGGATAGAGATCGCTTTGATGGTCGCAGCGCATTCTTCATGCCGCCTGCGCCCGTGCGCAATATTCCCAAGCCACCACCACCGCCAAAAATTGAAAAGCCACTTCCTCCACCAGCGCCTGTTATTCCAGCGGAATACGGCGGGAAAAAGCCAATTGCGATACTTGGACCAATTGTGTATTTCGATAATTTCCAAATTAAAATTGGTGAGGAAAGTAACGGCATAAAAGTTCTCTCCACCAATGCGCCATGGAGCGTGAAACTTGCGCATGACGGTGGCGAATATGAAGTCTCGCTTTGGGATTCGAAAAAAGACGATTTTTTAAATGGCAAGTGGTCCACCACCCGTACTCTTGGAATTGAAAGTTCAACCGCGCCAACCTTGGGCAAAGATAAAAACGCGGCAGGGATTGGAGCTCAGATGGGAACACCCGGAACGCCAAGCCCGGGCGCGGGCGATCGTCCATCGCGACCGAATGGTGCTAAGACCACAAGATCAACTCCGAGTTCACCGCTTGGTTCCATTCCCAGCAATCCACAGGCTGGTCGTCCAAGTCCTGGTCCGGGTGTTGGCAATACTCCAGCCACTGGCTTACCTGAAGGCGCGCCGCCTCCAAATGAACCTG
>CAJACJ010000052.1 GCA_903938205.1 uncultured bacterium | reverse complement strand
GCTCTCATGCAAAGAGTGTAACTACAAAGCCACCACATTTGATGGGCTTCATTTGATCTGGAGAGTGTTCAGAACAATACAGACAGGACATGATTTCTCGGGCGCATTTTGAAATACGTCCGCTCAAGAGCCTGCAAATTTCACATGCTCGACAAAAGTGTTACGCAATGAACTTCAATTGCACGACCTTCGCCGACCGCATCGACACGTTCGTGGGTCTTGCCCTTGACATTGATCTGGCTTGCGTCGCAACCTAGAAGTTGCGCCAGGTGATATTTGATTTTGTCTTTCACGGGCCCAATCTTTGGACGCTCGCAAATCACGGTGGCGTCCAAATTTGAAATTTGAAATTTTTTCTCACGCATCATTGTTAACGCGGCGCGTAAGAAATGCGAACTGTCCTTGCCTGCCCATTGCGGATCCGTGTCTGGGAAAAGTTGTCCAATGTCTGGCAATGCCAACGCGCCAAGAATCGCGTCCGTGATTGCGTGAAGCAACGCATCACCATCGGAGTGGCCGACGGGACCTCGATCATGATCTATATAAATTCCACCAAGAACAAAAGGCTTGCCCTGACCCGCGGGCGCGAGAGGTTCTAGTCGATGCAGGTCGTAGCCATGTCCAACGCGAATCACTTTAATTGTCTGGAATACTTGAAGATTTGGTGGACACTTTGCCATCTTGTGGCATTGATGGAGGCGGTTGATCCGCCTCTCTATCAGTTCGCAAACGAGTTGTGGCGTCAGGCTCCGGCCAAATTGGACCCTTGCGAATATCAACATCAATTCGACGCGCCGCGGCTGGCGGACATGTCAATTGATTATCCAACTTTCCATCTTGCGTTCCCGCCACCCAAACCGCGTACACCATTCGGTCAGGCGTTGAAACGGGATCATCACCGCCACCAGGTAGGAAATTGAAAGTGAGTTGTTGTCCTGGTGGAATTTCCATTGAGAAGAATGCTTTTTGCGTTCGAACATCAACAACCGTAACCGTGAGCGGTTGCATGCTTGTTGAAATGTAGGTGAAGCCTCGACCAGAAGCTGGCATGAAGCCGCCGCCTGGGTTGTAGCAGCTGGCGATCGTGGAAAGTAGGGCTATGAAAATAGTCTGGCGGATTCGGTTCATGCTGTGGGATACTTTAGCGAACAAGATCAAGTTCTGTTGCCAGTTCAGCGAAGCGGGCGCCACGCGCCTCGTAATTTTGAAACTGATCCCAACTTGCGCAACCAGGCGACAGCAAGACCACGTCGCCGGGGCGAATTTTAGAACGAATGATTTTGACCGCATTTTCCAGTGTTTCGCAATGAATTCCGCCCGCACTAGCCAGTTGATTTCCCGCGGTTCCAATGCAATACAGCCCAGCAAGTCGTGGAGTGAGCGCCACAATAGGTGAAAGATCTGCGCCCTTGCTCACGCCGCCGGCGATGAGATGAATTTGACTGGTGTTGGGAAAACTTTCCACGGCGAACAATGTCGCGGCGGGCGTGGTTGCCTTGCTGTCATTGATCCAGCGAACTCCATTGCAATCCTGCGCCAAAGAAAGTCGATGCGGTAATCCCGTAAAGAGATTCATCTTTGCCGATAATGTTCGCGCGGTTTCGTAAATATCAAGTTCAGGATTGTCAATTCGCAGCGCCGCCATGCACGCGTGAAGCGCCAAGAGCGCGTTGCGTTTGTTGTGTTCGCCAATGAGTTTTGAATTCTCAAATAGCGGCATGCATTGTTCAACGCGCGTATCAAGTGGCGGATTGTTCCACCACGATCCCGCTGGAAGCTTTCCCCATTCGCAAGCCTGCGTTGGTGACTCAATGTCAAAGCGGGAAAGAAAAATTTGATCAGCCGCGGCGTGATTGCGGATGACGGATTTGCTGGCGCTGTAATGCGCGGCGTCGCCGTGCCAATCGAGATGGTTGTCGCACAAATTTGTCAGCACGCCAATGCGCGCGTGCCAATGTGGATTT
>CAJACJ010000051.1 GCA_903938205.1 uncultured bacterium | reverse complement strand
GTTTGAGCCGTAAAAGTTGTTGGAATTGTGAGTACGACACGGGCGTGGGCGTGCGCACAAAGGAGCGCGGCCTGCGTGTGGGATTCATTCATGCGGGTGCATCGAAAGCGCTACGCTTTGAGGCAGTGCCGCACGACTTTCAGAATCAATTTATGCAAGTAAGCCAAGCGGTGTATGCCGCTTTGTTGGCCGACCCTGTGGCGGGCGCGTGGGCGGGAAGCATGAAGGAACAAGCGGGCGTGTTGGTTTCCGCGGGACCAAGCTTGTCAAAGAACGCGCACGTGTTGGCGGACAAAATTTTTCTAGATCGATTTGTCATGGTGGCTACGGCCGCCGCGGCGGGGTCGCTTCGCGCCATGGAATTGCGGCCGCAACTTGTGGCTTCAACGCACGAGCTCAGCGACGCGACGCGGCAGTGGCTGGGTTCGTTCAACGCGAATTCGGTGCGCGCTGTTCTAGATAGTTCGCTGGCGGATGCTGGCGTGGTCATTCCTTCGCCAGCGGGCGTGGTGGATTCACTTTTGGGATATGTGTTGCTGCGCTATTTGGGTTGCGACCCCGTGATCTTAGTTGGATTTGATTTGGCATTTATTGATGGCGTGGCGCACGCCAAAGGCAACGAACTTGATTTGCAGTGGAGCACGCAAATTTCACCTGTGCGAAGTTGGGATTGGTGGCACACGCATCGAATACTTGGCAACTCCACGCAGCTTCAACGCGAAACATTGACCAACGAAACTGGCGAAGTTGCCGCAGGTGCGTCCAGTGATGAGCGCGATGACGTTGGTGAACGCCACGAGCGCAGCGTGGTGACCAATTTGGCGTTGCGCAGCGAGCGCGCGTTGCTTGAGGCGGCGTTTGCGCACGACGTGGCGCTTGGATTACGCGTGATTGATGCCACCGAAGGCGGCGTTGTGAAGCGCCACGCGGTGGTTGAGCCGTTGGCGCAATGTTTGGCGACATGCGCCACGGCGCGCAATGCGAAAGTGAAGTGGGGGCAGCGCGGCAAAACAAAAATATCCAAAGTGCCTGCGCAAAATGCGGTGAACGTGATCGGCGTGGTTGATAATGACGCGCGCGCGGCGGTGCCAGGTGCCAACAACACCCAACATGGCGCCGTGAAACGCGACGCGCCGCGAGTTGTGGCCGTGCTTGCGATTGATCCACTTCGTGGTGGAACGGGCGTTGAACGCTCGCTTGAACTTGAGTTTGGCGGGCGCACCGTATTGCGGCGCACCATTGATCGCCTTTTGGAGAGCGATGAGATTGAGCACGTGTGTTTGGTGGTACCAGAAAATTGGGATCATCGCGCGGCGCTTGAAGGTCTTGAACCAAGTTCGCATTTGCACATTGTGTACGCGCCTGAACCTGTATTTGGCGCGGGCCATGCGGACATTCGCGCGGCGCGCGCATGGAGTGATTCATGTTCGCGCGGCGGCATTGCCAATCTGTGTGTGTTCGATGAAGTTTTTTCCGCCAAGGCCGCGTTGCTTGCGTGCGAACATGTGCACGCCAACGCGGTGTTGGTGTGCGGCGCGGATTGGCCGTTGATTGCCGTGAAGGAGCATTGGGGAGTTCGCGGCTTGGTGGAGCGGTGGCGCTCAAGCGCGCACGACTTGCAGTTTGTGTGCTCGTTGGCCGCGCCTGGAATTGGCGCGTGCTTGTTGCCGATCGAAAGCGTGCGCTTGTTGGCAAGTGGCGGCGCGCGCAGCATTGGCCAGTGGATTGAGGAGCGCGCCGACACGCGAAATTCAGCGGAAATCATTGCAATTCCAGACTTCGTGGCGGCGGTGGCAGACCGCTTGATCATGGACACGCCGCGAAGTGTTCAGCGCGTGCGCCGCGCGCTTGAGCCACTGTTGCACGGCGCGGAAATTTCCGCGCACGCGCAGTTTGAGGCGCTCGCTCGACACGCCAACGCGCCGCCAACATTTGTGCCGCAATTTCTCACCATTGAATTGAATACGGGTCGGCGTGGTTGCGGTCTTGCAAGTCCCCATCGCTTTGGCACATTGCAGCGGCCAACCATGACGCAGAAAAGAATGGATCGCATACTTGCGCGCGTGGCGGAGGCGCGCGATGTGGTGGTGACACTTGGTGGAGCGGGCGACCCGCTTGTGCATCCGGATGTGGTTGAGTTTGCAAATCAGATTCGTAAAGCCGGCGCGTTGGCGCTTTCCGTGCGCAGTGAATTGTTATCACTGGACGCGCTTGAAAAGTTGGCGGCGATTGACGCCGATGTTATCAGCGTTGATCTGCATGCCACCAACGCCAGCGAATATGTGCGCATGATGGGCTTTGATCGATTCGCTTTTGCGCAGCGGGCGATAGAGAGCGTGATCGCGGATCGCCGCGTGGAGACAGGCGCGCCGCCATGGTTGGCGCGGCCGTGGGTGCTTGCGCATATTGAGCGGTTGCGCGATATGGTGGATCGCATCGCGGCGTTTGGCGCGCTGTGGCAGAATCGCGCCGGTGGTTTTTGCGTTGATTCACCGCCGCAAATTGATCCTTGGGGCGACACAATCTTGGACGCGCCTCTGTGCGCTGCGGGATTTGCCGCAAGCAACAGTCCAAGCGAACATTTAGCGTTGACCGTTTTGTCCGATGGGCGCGTGCCGGCGCAAGCAGGTGATGTGCTTGGAACAACCTCCGTCGGCAATGTGGATTCCGAGGATTTACTCACGCTGTTCCGCTCTTCGCGTCAACATCGCTCGCGCGCAGCGGTGAAGAATCGTGAACTTCTTACTTTTCAATAGACAGGTGACGAACTCGCTTGGCGCTCCTAGCATTGGCTTTGCATGAGCGACACAATCATGGTCGACTTCAATCGGCCGATTCCACTTTTTCCGCTGTCATGTGTTTCGCTGTTGCCCCACGCGGTGCAAGGCTTGCATGTGTTCGAGCCGCGCTATCGACAAATGGTGGAGGACGCGCTGCGAAAAATGCGAGCAGGAAATTTATTAACGGCTGGTCCGATCGCCATGGCGGTTGTGGGCGGAAAGTTTGTGGACACCGTTGGCGCCTCGCCGAAGTTGCGGCCCGCTGTGTGCGTTGGACAAATTGTGCAGCACGAGCAACTGAAAGATGGCCGCCACAATATTGTCTTGCACGGAGTCTGCCGCGCGCGCATCAAAGAAATTCAAGAGCCGTGTGAATCAAAGGCATATCGCACGGCGACGCTGTATCCAATTGATCCGCCGAATCAAATGCCGCCCAAAATGAAGGCGGCGCGCAAGGTTTTGCAGGAGTTGCTGCATCGGCCGTTGTTGCAACGACTTTCAAGCGTGAAGAAAGTGGCCGAGTGGGCGGACCGCCGCGACATGCCAACGCACGCGGTGATTGAACTTGTTGGCGCGGCCATGTTGCGCGACGAGCACGCGCGTTATCACTTGTTGTCTTGCGGAAATCCGTGGGAGCGCGCGCAACTTGTGGCCAATGAAATCGCCCGCCTTGAAGGCGTGGTGGCGGCGGCCGACGCGCAGGGTACGCAACACTGGCCCAAGGGTTTAAGCTGGAATTAAGTTTGGTGAATTGCCCGCGCGGTTTATTTTTTCTTTCATGTGAGAAGTGGGTATCTTCAACCACATGGAGGCAGCATAAATGACACCCATTCTTCTTCTTATTGTTGTTGCAGCATTGATCGTGGTGATTTCCGTGATCACCATATACAACGGTTTGCAGCGACGCCGTATCGCGGCTGAAGGTTCCTTCGCCGACATTGATACTGAACTGCGCCGCCGCCACGACTTAATTCCAAATTTAGTGGAGACCGTAAAGGGTTACGCGGCGCATGAAAAAGAAACACTGACCGCGGTCATGCAGGCGCGCGCCGCCGCAACGCAAGCACGCACATTGAATGAGCGCGTTGAAACAGAGGGCGCGCTCACGCGTTCACTGGGTCGCCTGATGGCGGTCGCTGAGGCGTATCCAAATCTCAAGGCCGACGGCGGATTCATGAAATTGCAGGGCGAACTTGCTGAAACTGAAAATAGAATCAGCGGCAAGCGTCAGGGCTTTAATCAAACGGTCGCTTCATATAACGAAGCCATTGCCGTGTTTCCGTCCAACATTGTGGCCGGCATATTTGGCATGAAGGTTCTTGGCTTCTTCAAGGAAGATGATGAAGTTGCGCGCGCCGCGCCGCAGGTTCGATTTTAATTCATGGCCCGCGAGCGCATTGTTTCCGCCGATGAAGTGTCAGAGGATCAACTTGATCCGCAGTCGCACACATTGCGTCCGCGCGCGCTTGATGAATACATAGGACAGTCCGCGTTGGTGGAGCGCATTCGCATTGCGCTTGACGCCTCGCGCACGCGCAATGAGCCGATTGATCATGTGTTGTTGCACGGTCCACCCGGACTTGGCAAGACAACGTTGGCGCATGTGATTGCCGCGGAGATGGGTTCGCGCGCCTATGTCACCAGCGGTCCCGCGCTGACCAAGGCGGGCGATTTGGTGGGCACGCTTACGCGCATGCAGCCGCGCGACGTGTTGTTCATAGATGAAATCCATCGCTTGCCTGCGAGCGTGGAGGAATATATTTATCCCGCGATGGAGGAATACCGCGTGGACTTCACGGTGGACAGCGGCATGCACGCTCGCATTGTCACGCTGCCGCTGAAACCATTCACGCTGATTGGCGCCACCACGCGCGCGGGTTTGCTGACACAAGCATTGCGCAGTCGCTTTGGCATTGCGCATCATTTGGATTTTTACGACGATTCCGATTTGCAGCGCATTCTTGTGCGCGCCGCGGATTTGTTGTCCATGAAAGTGGCCAGCAGCACGCTGACACGCATCGCGGGCCGCAGTCGCGGAACTCCGCGCGTGGCGCTGCGTTTGTTGCGTCGCGTGCGTGATTGGGCCGCGGTGAAATCGGGCGGCAAGGTGGATGACAAGGCCGTGGACGGCGCGCTGGAACTTGAGGGCGTTGACGCCATGGGTCTAGATGAACTTGATCGAAAATATTTAACCACGCTCGCGCGTCAATATCGCGGCGGACCAGTTGGCCTTGACGCGCTTGCCGCAACATTGGGTGATGACGCCGGCACATTGGAAGACATGGTTGAACCGTATTTGCTGCGCCGCGGATTTTTGTCGCGCACTCGACAGGGCCGCAGGCTGACCGCCGCAGGCGCCGCGCACATTGGTGAGAAGTTGATCGAAGTGCCCGGCGCGCTTTTTGAAGAGTGAGCGCGCGCTTTGTCAATTCAAATTTGAGGATTTTGCCGCCGCAAGAGAGCGAATTTATTGGCTTAAGCCAGTGGTCGTACTTCCAAATGGAGAAGTGTCCGCAGAGCTTCCGATTAATCCTGGAGTGCTTGCCCCAATCGCGGGAATGGAAAGACTGATTCCAAATGAATAGACATCGGTGAGTGAGTCGTAGCCCACGCCCGCGCTTAAATTAAAATCTGGGAAACTGCGGGTCAAGTTGGCGGATGCCGCGCGCAAATTGTGTTCCACCAAATCAATTTGCGGACTGAGTGTGAAGGTGTACAACTTTGAAATTTGATACGCCACGCCAAGTTGCAGCAACTCATCGTTGATGTAGTAGTTGGATGGATCAAAATTATTGATGCTGCGGTATTCAATAAAGAAACTGGTGTCGGGCGAATGTTGCATGCGCATGCCCAATGAGCCGCGGGCCATGTTTTTAAACGCGCCTGTTGTGTAGGTTGGAACATCATCAAGCATCCACTTCACTGAGCCATACGCGGTAAATGTGCTGGAAATTTCCCACGAACTGCTGCCGTACAAGTGGCTGCCCCACTGGGAAAGTTCAGGACGCCAAGAATAAAAAGATGGTGTTGGACTTTGCGCGTACGCCAAGCCCGTCCCGCTGGTGCGTCCAAAGTTTGCACCGCCATTGTTCACAACAGCGCCGGCATCAAGCGTGATCCAATCAACGCTGCGCCACGCGCCCGGACCGCCGCGATATGTTTGCAAGCGTTGCTTGGCGCCAATTTGCGCAACTTGCGCCGCGGAAATGCCTTCAACATTCTGATCAAAGATTGGATACTCGCCCTTGTCCGCGGTGTCATAGCCACCCCAAACAGTGGAGTTGGGTTGCACCACATAGCGCAACCGATTCACATCAAGCGCGGCATTTTGCACGCCATCGAATGACTGGGAAAATTCAGCGCTGCTGCGCGCGCCAATGCCCATGAGTCCGCGCGTGGTTCCAGACTGGCCATTTGTTCCGTTGATGGTTGAGTAGTTGCTGAAATCATTCAGCGCGTACCCGATGGCGGTGCCGTTGATAAATGGCGTGATCTTTGCCGGTGAAATATCAATTGGGTATGCCAACTCTTGGCGCGTGTAGACGCGCGCATACACATCTTCGTTGTAGCCGGCGGCTTGATACGCGTTGGTGATATCGGTGTTGGCGTTGAAGATGGGATTGGCCGCGGTGCCAGTGGCGTTGGGCGCGTTAAAGGCGGCGCTGGTCACGGCGCTTGAGCCAGGCGTTCCATTTTGCAGGCGCATGGACATTGCATTGGCGGAATATTCCTGCGTCCATGACAAGTGATCGGAGAAGAATGAATCGCCGTAGCGTCGATACGCGATCTCAGGAAGTTTATTGACCGTGTACGGGCGACTGGCCAATTGCCAACTATTGATCACGTACCCATCAAGATCATTTTTAAGCAACATGGTGAAGGCGCTGTTGCCTGATTGCAATTTCATGAACGCCTTGGTTTCATATTCAAGTCGATTGGCGAAATCGTTTTGACGAAATGTATTCACAAAGGCGCCGTCACTTGTCCATGCAACGGATCCTTGCAGCAGCGAATGTTCGTCGATGAGATAGGTGTAATCACCGTCGATCAAGCCGCGATATTTCAAAGTGGATGTGTAGGTCACACCGGTGGACGCCTGCTCCTCATTTTCAAAGTCGTAGAAACCATACAAATTCAGATTGGCGCCAAGCCCGCTGAACTTTGTTCCCAGGCCGACGCCGTTGAGCGTGTAGATGTCGTTGACAAGTTTGGCTTCCACTCCTGGAATTGGGTCGTAGCCAAGCAGTGCCCACAAATCCCAGCGCGTGCCAATGGTTGTTCCGCGGTACTCGTTGTAGCCACCTGAAATTTCCGGAAGCACTGTTTTTTCAGGCGTTCCACGCATATATGGCCAATAGAAAATAGGCGTGTTGCCGGAGCGGAACGTGACATGACTTGCTTCAATGGTGGTACCGGCGTCTGTGCCCGGATTTTTTGTCACGGTGATTTTGTCGGCGCCAACGGAAAGATGCGGAGTAAAAAATTCGCTGATGCTGACGCGCGCGTCAGTGGCCTCGAATTGATCAGCGGAAATTTGGCGCATTTCATTGGCGCGCGCGTACACCGGAATGCCGTTGCGCACATAGGTTCGCAGCACGGCTTGCGCGGCCACGGCGCGATTGAGCGCGATGTCGTAGTACACCTGTTGCCCGCGCATGATGTAGTTGCCGTCGGTGGCGATCACATCGCCCTCCAAATAAATTCCTTGAACGGCTTTCACATCCAACTGCCCGGAGTCTTGGCGAATCTGCGCCATGGATCCAGGCTTTAGAAAAACAATCGCTCGTTCGCTGGACAAGCGCAATTCACCCGTCTTCAAGCGCGGATCATTTGCGGTGAGATCAATCAGCGCGCTGCCTGTCACCATAATGGTGTCGGTTTTTTCATCGATGGAGGTCTCGCGGCCGGCGAATGCGACCAGATCGCCTGGTTGGAAAATGGCCAGCGTGCCGCGTTGCGGTAATGAAACAGTTGTTGCGGTTGGCGCCAAGGTTGGCGGCTCTGGAATGCTCGCTCCCACCACCATTGGCGTGTCACTTGATGCGACTTTTGGCTGATTCACATCTGGTTGCGTCAAGAGCTTGGCGGGGGCGCTTGCTAGTTTTTGCAGATACGCCTGCAGGCGCAAGTCGCCCGCCGCAAAATCTTGAGCGGGCGCGGCCTTGTCATCCAACAACGGAACTTTCAGTTTGACTTCGCCACGAAAGCTGGCGGTGACAAGAACATCATCGCCAGCCACGCCAAGACCGGCGCGTCGCGAGGGCTCGCCGACTTCTGGAAAGTACAGCGCGCATTGAGAAATCAAACCGTCCGCGGAAGGAATGCGATTGATCCACACCACAACTTTTTTTGTGGCGAAGGAGTACGCGCCCACGGTCACGCGAACATCGCCTTCCACAACAAGTCGACGCGTGTCGTCCACTTTCCACGCGAAGGCGCGCGTGCCGTTGATCACCAAATCACTTTTCACCGGGACAATCGGAAGAACAAAACCGCTCAAGCGATCACCCTTCACGGCGACGTGGTGAGTTGCTGCGCAAGCGCAATGTGCGTGAGCGCCAAAGCAAGAATGATCGCGCGAATGACCATGAATGAAAGAATGCTACCGATGAAATGAACATTCCGATGGCGGAGAAAGTTGGATCAAAGGAGCGCCCAACAGACTCAGCCACGCCAAGCGGTGGCTTGTCCAAGCATGTCGTGGACTTCGCGCGCCATCCACGAAAGACCCCACACACATGCGGCGAATACAGCGAAAACCACGGCCCATTCAGTGTGTGAAATGGACAGCATCCAGCCCGCCGCCGCGACGGAAGGAAAAATGGCGGCGGCGCGGCGCAATGAGTCGGCCGTTTCAATGGTGTTGGGCGCCGTGAGAGCGCGACTGGATTGCCACGCAAAAATCGCCATGGCTCCGATGGGCGCAAGAGCGAGCCACGTTTCTCCATTTGGCCATTCGGCGGCGCCGCGACGAATAGAAAGCCAAGTCAAACCAACCACCGCGCCTGCGCTGAGAATGGTCAGGAGAATTGTTGCAGAGCGATCAAGCCGCGGTCGCTTCTCAAGAACTTTGTGAAGCAGCGAACCGGTTGCAATGGTCTGCACCAAAATCAATGAGGCCGGAAGCGTGAATGATTGTCCGATCCAAGGAATAAAAAAACTTCCCGCTTGCGCCAAGCCCAACATGAGCAAGCCAACCGCTGGAACAAATCGGCCCATGGTGTTCCACATGGCAATTCCAAACGCGGTGAACATGGCGACGGCCATGCTGGTTTCACCAAACATGGATGCGCCAATCATGCTTGCCAAGAGCGCGGTGAATGTGAGCAGCGTTGCTTGCGCGGTTGTGAGTCGGCCCGTTGACAATGGGCGGTTGCGTTGAAATGTTTGATCGCGGCGCGCGTCGAGTAAATCGTTCATGCCCGCGGCGAAACCAAACAGACCGGAGCCAATGACCGCCGCCGCCAACAGCGCGCCCCACAATGGCATTGTGGAAATTGGAAAAGTTGCAGTGGCGGAATCAAACCGCGCCAGCAATGTGGCGAACATCAAGTTCACCGCCGCGCCCGCGGCAAGTGGAATTCGCATGAGTTGCAACGCGGCAAAAATTCGGACAAGTGAAACTCGCATTGGAACCATGCTACGAAACGGCTGATTGTTGCGAGCGCCCCAAGATCACTACCATTCAATTTCTATGCGTCGAACCGAAGATAAAAAAATAAATGTTTCCAGCGCCAAGGGCGTTCGAATTGGCATTGTTGCCGCCGACTATCACAAAGAAATTCATCAGCGCTTGCGCGATGGGGCCGAATTGGCGTTTCAACAAGCGGGCGGAATTGCAACCGATCTGCACGTGGCAACCGTGGACGGAATTTTTGATTTGCCGCCAGTAGTGGCGCAGATGATTCAGCGAAGCGACATTGACGCCGTGGTGGTGATTGGTTGCGTGATCCGCGGAGAGACGCGGCACGATCAATTTATTGTTGACGCGGCGTTCGCGCAATTCACACAGTTGGCCGTGGCGCAGCGCAAGCCCGTCGCATTGGCGGTGCTTACGGTTGAATGTTTAAGCCAAGCCAAGTCGCGCTCGGGTGGCAACAAGGGCGACGCGGGTGCGTTCGCCATGAACGCCGCATTGCGAACGCATTCGGAACTTTGTCGTTTGCGTCAAATACCTGAAGGAACTTCCGCGGCGATTTCAGTTGTGGAGAAAAAATCATGAGCGTTGCCAAGGACCGACGCAACGCGCGGCGATGCGCGTTGCAAGCGATGTTTGAAATGGATTTGGGCGGCGAAAATAAAGGCGGCGCTGGCGAAAGTTTGGTGGGCGCGTTTCGCGACGACGCGCAAGGATCCGAAAGTGAATCATGTTTGGCCCAAGGCGTTGAATTGGCGCGCGCCGCATGGAGCGAGCGTGATGTGTCCGATGTGGCCATCGCTCAACTTTCACCGGAGTGGCCAATTCACAGGCAGCCCGCGGTGGATCGCAATGTCATTCGAATCGCCGTGTATGAAATCACGCACGAACTTGCGCCACCAGTGGCCGTGATTGACGCCGCCGTTGAATTGGCGCGTGAATTTGGCGGCGAACACAGTCCGGCGTTTGTGAACGCGGTGCTTGATCGTTGGTGGAAAGACCGCGGAGGCAAGCGTTGATGTTTCGCTCGGCGCTGGACGCGCTTCGCCGCGGCATTTCTAAAACCGCCGCCGCCGTCACTGGCGGACTTCGTGGTGTGCTCACGGGCAAGGACCTGGATGAGGACTTGATCGATCGAATTGAAAGCACGTTGGTCGCATCCGACATGGGCGTGCGCATTGCGCGCGAAGTGGTTGATGAAGTGCGCCGCGCGTTTCGTGGCGGCACCGCCAAGCGCGGCAGCGACGCGGTTTCTATTTTGAAAGAGCGCTTGAAGGATCGGCTGCGCGGCAGCGATTTGTCGTTGGCCAAAGTGGCCGAGGGTCCAACGGTGATTTTAGTTGTGGGCGTCAACGGCTCCGGCAAAACAACAAGCGTGGCGAAAATTGCGAAGGCCTTGAAAGACGAAGGTCGCTCGGTGTTGCTTGCCGCGGGCGACACGTTTCGCGCCGGCGCGGTGGCGCAACTTGAAGTGTGGGCCAAGCGTTTGGACATTGATGTTGTGCGGGGCTCCACCAACGCGGATCCAGCGTCGGTTGTGTTTGACGCGGCCGAAGCGGCCATTGCGCGCAAGGCGAATGTGTTGCTGGTGGACACCGCGGGCCGACTGCACAATCAAGAGGGATTAATGCGGCAGTTGGTAAAAATTCGCGCCGTGCTTGCTAAAAAAATTCCAGGAGCGCCGCACGAAACATTATTGGTGCTTGACGCCACCACGGGGCAAAGCGCCATCGCGCAGGCCAAGGCTTTTGGCGAGGCGGCCGGCGTGACGGGCGTGTTTCTTTCCAAACTTGATGGCACCGCGCGCGGTGGTTCGGTGGTGCAAATCCGCGAGGAACTTGGCGTGCCCGTGAAGCTTGTTGGCGTTGGTGAAACGCCAGAAGATGTCGAGCTATTTGACGCCGATCGCTTTGTCGAGGCGTTATTTGAATCGCTTGATGATCTCAAAGAGTCATCATGAAATGCATTTAAATTTCCGAAGAACCTGCCTACCATGCAAGCATGCAACGGACTCGCACTGCTTTCACGCTGATTGAATTGCTCGTGGTGATTGGCATCATCGCGCTGCTTTCTGGTATTGCGTTGCCCAGCATTTCCATGGTTCGGGCCAGCGCAAAAAATGCACAGTGCATTTCCAATTTACGTCAGTTGAATACGCCCATCCGTTCATATTCGCAGGCGCATGATGATCGCATTCCAATCGCAAACATGTTGCCGGCGATTGGGTTGAACGGTCCCGAAAATGGTTTGCCGCAATTGTTAAAGGGTTACATCGATCCCAAAAGTGAAGTTTGGTTTTGTCCCGCCGATGTGGACACGGAAAGTATTGCGACTGGAACCAGCTACATGTACATGCCTGGGCTTCTTCGTTTTACGCCTGAAGTACAGTTTCAAGTGGCCAAGGCGCTGTCGCAGCAAAAGAATCTAACGCCGTGGGCTCTTGCGAGAGCGCGCACCGATTTGGAGGGGCAAATCATGGCAACCTTTTATGCGGGCATTGATAATCGCTCCGATGGAATTGGCACGCGCGCGGATTATTATCCAATTCTCATGGACTCCGCAGATCGACATCCAGGCACGCGTTCGCCGCGCAACGGCTTGTATATAGATGGTTCCGTTCATGACGCGGTGCAAGAGGAGCAGGCCAAAGAAGAGACGAAAGAGGAGAAAGTCGAATGACGATCGCGCTGTCATATCAAGTGCAATTATTTTTAGAGGACCGCAAGCGACTCGCGAAAATTGGCGGCGCATTGTTGGTGGCGTTGCTTATGTGTCTTGCGTTGTTGTGGAACGCGTCGCGCTTTCGTCAGCCGCCAAGTATTTTTGACACGCCTATTGACAACACGCTTGGGTATCTCACGCTGAAGGATTTTTCAAAACTCCCGTTGGAGGAGCGCATTCGTTTCATGATGGAGTTGGCGGAGCGATTTCGAAGTTTGAAGCCAAGTGAAAGCGCGGCCATGGCTGCGTTCTTGGCGGGCGTGGCTGGTCCAGCGCGTGATCAGTTGCGTGACAATGTGAAGATGATCGCCAAGGATGTTCTTGCCGAAGGCGCGCAAAATTACATGGCGCTTTCGCCGGAAAAGCGCGGCGCGTTTCTCGATGAGTGGATCATCAAGTGGCAACGCAAAATGGAAAAAGTGACCACGGGTAAAGAGGACACAAAGACGGATTCCGAGCGGCTTGATGCCATGCGCGATCAAGGCAAGCGCAATGAGGAGCGGCAAAATCGCATGACTGGCGGCGGAAATTTAAGCGATCGCGGAGCCAACGGATTTCTGGATTTTTGGCAGGGCGAAATTCAAGGCAGCAGCACACCACGGGAACAAGGTCAGATCACCAAGTTTCTGGATGACATGCGCACGCGTCTTGTGAATCGCTGATGACCGCGAGTGGATAAAGTTTGTTGGTGAAGCAAACGCATCAGGATAGTTGCCCATGACGCGCCAGCGCATTCAATGGTGTTGCGGTTGTGGAATTCATTCATCATGAGTGTCTCAGACAAAGCTGCGGGTGATTCCGCAACGCTGCCCATTCAATTGGTGCGCGACCAGTTGATCGCGGCGCTTGGTCACGCGGGGCGCTTGATTGTGACGGCGGAGACTGGCTCTGGAAAAACAACGCAGCTGCCACAAATTTTATCGAAGCACGGAATCAACGGCACTATTCTTGTGTTGGAACCGCGGCGACTTGCGGCGCGCTTGGTGGCGCGGCGCGTTGCCGGTGAAATGGGAACGCAGCTTGGAGAAATAGTTGGCTTTCGCACGCGCTTTGAATCCGCGTGGAGCGCCAACACGCGCATTGGTTTTGTGACCGAGGGCGTGTTCCTGCGCATGCTGCTTGCGGATCCGCAATTGCGTGGCGTGGGCGCGGTGATTGTGGATGAATTTCACGAGCGATCATTGCAAGCCGACATGGCTATTTCCGCGGTCGCGCAATTACAGCGACAACGCGGCGATTTAGCCTTTGTTGTCATGAGCGCCACATTGGACGCGCAATCGTTGGCCAAGGCGCTTGACGCGCAACATGTGCATGCAAGCGGTCGCAATTTTCCAATCGACATTCAATATCGCCGCGAGCCCGCGTGGAAAGATGTGCCGCAAATCGCCGCGCAAGAAGCGGTGGAGTTGGCGCGGCGCATGAATGGCGATGTGCTTGTGTTCATGCCAGGCGCGGCGGAAATTGACGCCACGATTCGCGCGTTGCAAACTATTTCAAACTCCGGCGACATTGATGTGCGCCGCTTGCATGGATCCATGCCGGCGCAAGAACAAGACGCCGCGCTTGATCCATCCAAGCGAAGACGCATTGTTGTGTGCACAAATGTCGCGCAGACTTCCATCACGGTTCCTGGAATTTGCGCGGTGGTGGACGCGGGCTATGCGCGCGTTCATCGCTATGACGCCAAGCGTGGTGTCGACACGCTTCGGCCAGAGCGCATCAGTCGCGCCGCCGCGGATCAGCGCGCGGGCCGCGCGGGACGAACGCAATCTGGTTGTTGCGTTCGTTTGTGGAGCGAGGTGGATCACGCCAAGCGCGATGCGTTTGATCTTCCGGAAATCCAGCGCAGTGAATTGTCCGAGGCCGTCATGTTGGCCGCGGCCTTGGCGGGAAAACACGCCGATTTTCGCTGGATTGAAAGCCCTTCGGCGGACTCACTCCAGCGCGCCGTGGACAATCTTCAGGCGCTTGATGCTATTGATGCGTCGGGGGCGCTGACGGAGTGCGGAAAAAAAATGAGCCATATTCCTGCGCCGCCCCGTGTGGCGCGCATGTTGACGGAGGCGGCCCAGCGCGGATGTTTGCGGCGCGCATCCAAGTGGGCCGCATTGATTTCAGAGCGCGACATTGTGCGCTCCGCCAATCCCAACGCGTTGCTGAACATGTTGCACGCGGGCGAAGAGCCAAGTGACCTATTGGTACGCGAGAGAATTCTGGATGCGTGGCAAGCGCGCAAGTTGCCACGCACTATTGAAATTTCGGAGGAGTCCATTCGCGAAGAGGTTCGCGCCGCGGATCGACTGGAGCAGGCCACGCGTTCGGCGCTGCGCATGGGTTCAACTTTGGACAGCAGCGACTCACTTTCGGAT
>CAJACJ010000050.1 GCA_903938205.1 uncultured bacterium | reverse complement strand
TCGCTGGCATCCCTGGACTCCAATCAACGCGATCACTTTCGCGCAAGGGTTTCGCGCAGGTGACGGCTGTCTTCAACGACGACGTCGACATATTTTTCGCTCGCCAACAGGTGAACGAACGGCTCGGCGAGGCGAAGGATTCTTTGCCGCCAGGCGTTGAGCACGTGATGGGGCCAATCGCCACCGGCCTCGGCGAGATCTACATGTACACGGTTGAATTCGAGCATCCGCACGGAAAGGGCGCTGATCCCATCGCCGGCAAACCGGGTTGGCAGCCGGACGGCAGTTACCTCACCGCCGAAGGTCGCATGCTTGTCACCGAAGTGGAATTGGCTTCCTATCTTCGCGAGGTACAAGACTGGATCATCCGCCCGCAGTTAAAGGGTGTAAAGAATGTTGCAGGTGTAGAAGCAATCGGCGGATACGTGAAGCAGTACCACGTGCAGCCCGATCCAATGAAGTTGGTCTCCTACGGACTGACGTTCACAGACATCATTGATGCCATTGAGCGCAACAACATCTCCACCGGTGCGGGATACGTCGAGCACAAGGGCGAGAGTTACCTTGTGCGTGCAACGGGACGAATCGAACGTCCCGAGCAAGTGGAAGAAATTGTAATCGCGACGCGCGGCGGCGTTCCGATCAACGTGCGCGACGTACTTCCTGACGGAGCACATGTGGGCATCGGACAAGAATTGCGGACGGGATCAGCAAGCGAGAATGGCCAAGAGGTAGTGGTCTCCACCGCCATCATGCTGCTTGGCGCAAACAGCCGAACCGTCGCCGCCGAAGTCGACGCAAAGATGCAAACGGTGCAGCGTTCGCTCCCGCAAGATGTGCGCGCAAAGACCGTGCTGAACCGAACGAAACTTGTCGACGCCACCATTGCCACGGTGCAAAAGAACCTTGCCGAAGGTGCGATCCTTGTGATCGTGGTGCTGCTATTTCTGCTTGGAAATGTGCGCGCTGCTTTCATCTGCGCACTTGCCATACCGCTCTCCATGCTCATCACTGCCACCGCCATGGTGCAAGGCAAGGTGAGCGGTAATTTGATGTCACTCGGCGCGATCGACTTCGGGCTGATTGTCGACGGCGCGGTGATCATCGTGGAGAACTGCCTTCGCAGACTCGCTGCACGACAACATCATGAAGGCCGCGTGCTGAACCTGCAGGAACGCCTCCATGAAGTGCTAGCGGCATCGAAGGAAATGATTCAACCCTCGGTGTATGGACAAGCAATCATCATCACCGTGTACTTCCCGATACTGGCGCTGACGGGGATCGAAGGAAAGATGTTCCATCCGATGGCGCTCACTGTCATCTTCGCGCTGCTCGCAGCGTTTGTACTTTCGCTCACTTTCGTTCCCGCGATGGTAGCGATCCTTGTGCGCGGGAAAGTAACAGAGAAAGAAATGCCGCCCATCCGTTGGGCGAGATCCGTGTACGCGCCAGTACTTGCGCTTGCCGTCCGCAAACGATGGCATGTGGTCGCTGCGGCAATGTTCACTTTCGCTGCATCCGCATTCCTCTTCACGCAACTCGGGCAAGAATTCATTCCGACGCTCGACGAAAAAGATCTTGCCATGCATGCCATGCGCATTCCTTCCACGGGCATCACGCAGTCGCAGACGATGCAGTTTGACGTGGAGCGCGCGGTGGCTTCGATCCCTGAAGTGGCGTTCGTCTACTCCAAGACCGGCACCGCGGAGATGGCCACCGACCCGATGCCGCCGAATGTATCCGACACTTTCATCATCTTCAAGCCGACTCAAGAGTGGCGCAGCGAAGCAGAGCTTGATGCGCTGATTGAAGCCAAACAAAGCGCGTTAGCGGCGTTGAGTACCCACGCAGATGCGCACGAAGGTCACGCTGAAGAGGAAGGCGAGTCGGAACTCAAATTAGAGGGACACAAGGGGAAGTTGATTCAGCTGATCCAACTGACCGTGGCCGAGGTTCCTGGCAACAATTACGAATTCACGCAGCCCATCCAGATGCGCTTCAACGAGCTCATCTCTGGCGTGCGCGGCGATGTAGCGATCAAAGTTTACGGCGATGATTTTGTTTCAATGGAGAAGACCGCCGCGCAAGTGCTTGCTGCATTGCGATCCATTCCAGGTGCAGCAGACGCAAAGACGGAACAAACCGAAGGGCTCCCGGTGATGACCGTTGAGATTGATCGCACTGCGATCGCTCGATACGGCCTTTCAGTACATGATGTGCAGGAAGTCGTTGCGGTTGCGATGGGTGGACGCGAAGCTGGACAGGTCTTCGAGGGAGATCGGCGATTCGACCTCGTGGTTCGTCTGCCAGACATGATGCGCGAGCGCCCGGAAGCGATCGCGCGTCTTCCAATTCCGCTTCCTGCCTCAATCGACACACCAACAGAGATGCGTCATGCTGGCGAAGGTCCGCGTGCTGAGCCCACTGTTACGGAGGCTGGATTCGTGCCGCTCGGGAATGTGGCGAGCATTGATATTGCTGAGGGAACCAACCAGATCAGCCGTGAAAACGGAAAGCGACGAATCGTGATTCAGTGCAACGTCCGAGGCCGCGACCTCGGATCATTCGTCCAAGAGGCACAAGCGAAGATGGACGGAATCAAGCTCCCTGCCGGGCAATGGCTCGCATGGGGTGGCCAGTACGAAAATCTAGTGGCGGCCAAGCAGCGATTGTTACTGGTGGTCCCGCTCTGCTTTGCGCTGATCTTTGCGCTGCTCCTTTCCATGTTCCGAAGCGCACGACACGCGCTGCTGGTCTTCAGCGCGGTGCCGCTTGGACTCACGGGTGGCATCGCTGCGCTGTGGCTGAGAGATATGCCGTTCTCCATCTCCGCGGCCGTCGGCTTCATCGCCCTCTCCGGCGTGGCGGTGCTCAACGGCCTTGTCATGGTGTCGTTCATCAACCAGCTTCGAAGCGAAGGTGTCGGTCTCGATGCCGCGATTGAGCGCGGTTGCATGGTCCGTCTGCGTCCGGTGTTGATGACAGCGCTTGTAGCATCGCTTGGGTTCGTTCCCATGGCACTGGCTCATGGGACAGGCGCCGAAGTGCAGAAGCCCCTTGCAACAGTCGTGATCGGCGGTCTCGTTTCGAGCACGCTCCTCACACTTGTGGTGTTGCCAGCGCTGTACAGAATCTTCAACGCTTCCAAGGAAACGCACAGAACATGAACCACAGGAACCAACGAACATCTCAACTGACACGCAAGGCGACCGCCGAATCATCACCTTGAACGGTCGCCTCGACCACGAAACCGTCGTCAAGCTGTACAAGGAAGGCGTGGCGCCGAATCTCGCGGAGCAAGAACCGCGGACTGCTCAAGCAACTCTGTCGCATCGCGCATCAATGCGTGCGTGACTTTCTGCGCATAATTGGCGTGCGCATTGGCAAGCGCGTGGTGCTTGGCAGCGGATTCACGCAGGTGGTTGATCCCGACATGCTTTCCATTGGCGACAACGCCACGGTGGACTGCAACTTTCAAGCGCACAGTTTCGAGGACCGCATTCTGAAAATTGACCACGTGCACATTGGCAGCGGCGCGTCGCTGGGTCATCACGCCGTTCTGTTTTACGGCGCCAACATTGGCGATGGCGCGCTGGTGACGCCGCACAGTGTGATTATGAAAAACGAACGCCTTGACGCCAACGCCACATACGCCGGCTGCCCCGCCGAGCGCGTGGCTGATTGATGTGATTGCTTGAATGAGCGCGCGTACCTCGCAAACGGCCGCACTATATAAATGAAGTTGTAACAGTCGCTCAAACAGCCGCGCAAAATAACTCACCCACTCAAGGCCGGCTCAACTCATCCCAAATTCCTCCGCCGCATTATTCAGATAATCCAACCGCGCCAGCAAGTGAGGATGTGTGCTGTAAATAGTCCGGTATTTCACAAAGAATTCTCCCCAATGTTGCTTCCATTGATCCATCGCTTCGGCGATGTTGACGCGGCCAGCCAGTTGCGCGCCGACAGTCGCATTGATGACCGCAAGTTGGCTTGATTTCAGACTTCCCGAACAAAATAAACCAACGCGGTCGCAGGTGAATTCGGCGCGCCGCGAATGCCAGAGGCCGACCCAGATCAGCCATCCGCCCAACTTCGCAAATTTCTGGCTTGTGTTCAGGTGTCCAGCCCAAAGATGTCCGAGTTCATGGCCCACGAGCCATGACAATTCCTGCATATCGCCCTTCAGGAGAATCGAGTCCACCGCGCCGGAAAAAAGCACCACCATCCGCTGGCCAAATATTTTTGTGGCAAAAGCATTCCATACGTTATGTTGCATGACATAAACATCCGGGATTTCCATGCCGAGGTTCTGGCAACTTGTCTGCACGATGCGATAAACTTCTGGCAATTGCGTTTCCGAAACCCGCACCGCATTCGTTTTGATATGGGCCGCGAACCACAACCTGCCCATCAGATTCAGCAACTCAAAGAGGCCGATGAGAATCAACGCCCCGCCTAATGATGTGACAATCCAAATCAATAGCAATATCCACACTGGAACGGATGCAATGTAAAGCCATATCAATGCCGTCCTTTCCTTTGGGTCCCGGAGTTGATTGAGATTGATATTGAGGGTGGTCGGAGGCAGGTATGGTGGAATTGTATTTTCGTTGTCCATAATGTTTATTGAGTTGAAAGGAATTCGATTTTCCAATGTCCCAGGAACCGCCCGAAAATTCACTGAACAATCGTGTCTGTCAGATTGAAGTGTAACAGCCACGCAAAATAAAACCTCACCTACTCAAATGTGTCCCACCAAGTTCGTACCACGCACCGCGCGCGCGACCTCGTTGAACAAGTGTTCCGGCTGCTTGAAGCGATCGGAAATGCATCTTGAGTGTGTTGCGGCTGGCTCCCGTTAAACGAATTGCTTGTGCCATGGTGACGCGCCCGTGATTGCGTGCAAAATCAATAATCGTGAGCGAAAGCGCGGGAAGCGCCGCAAGCACAATGCGCTCCACTTCCAACTTTGCCTGCAGGTTTGCAACTTGTGTCGCCACCGATTGAACGAAGAAATCAATCCACGGTTGCCAGTCTGGTGTCGGCTGGCGAATTGTTAATTGGGTGCGACGAAGCGCAAGGTAGTACGCGTCCTTGTTCCGTTCGATCACGCTCTCAAGCGAACTGTATGGAACAAATGCGTATCCAGCTTGAAGCATGAGAAGCGTTGTGAGAACGCGCGAGAGTCGTCCGTTGCCATCTTGGAATGGGTGGATTTCCAAAAAGATTACATTCCAAATCGCAATGATGATGAGCGGGTGAATCTTGTCGGCGGCGCGCTCTGCGGTGATCCACTCCATAAGTTCTGCCATTCGACCTGGCGTATCAAATGGAGATGCGGTTTCGAAGATGATGCCAATCTGCTTCCCTTGAGAATCAAATGCCGCAACACTGTTTGCGTTGGTCTTGTAATTCGCACGGTGGCGCGAATCCTTCTCGCTGTACTTCAGCAAGTCGCGGTGAAGTTGCTTGATGTGATTTTCGGTGAATGGAATGTGCTGCCACGATGAGAACACCAACTCCATAACAGCGGCGTAACCAGCAACCTCTTGTTCATCTCGCGTTGCAAAAGATGTGGCCTGCAATTGCGTAAGCAGAGCCTCAACTTCACGATCCGTCAGTTTGCTTCCCTCGATCCGAGTCGAAGATGCGATGCTCTCGATTGTGGCGATGCGCCGCAACGCACTCAGTCGATCCGGAGCGAGCGTTCCCAGTGACCGCCAAGCTCCTTTGAACTCGTCGATTTGCGCGATCCGTTTCAGTTGATCAGGCGAGATGAGTACTGAGTTGATATCAAACATTGAGTAGAGAATACACCAAATACACACCCAATAACACCCATTTCGTCTGCTATGACACGCCAAATTAACTAAATAATGGCGTTTCTGTGGTTCAGACGTAACAACGCAGTTCTGTTTTACGGCGCCAACATTGGCGATGGCGCGCTGGTGACGCCGCACAGTGTGATTATGAAAAACGAGCGCCTTGACGCCAACGCCACATACGCCGGCTGTCCTGCTGAGCGCGTGGCCGATTAATGTGATCACCCCAAATAGCACACGCCCCACCAAATCACCCATCCAAAAACCCTCGTTTCTCCGCTGAAAACTGATATCTGGAATAAATATTCTAAATCTTTCATATTGCGTGACTGAAGTCACCCATTTTTTACGTTTACATAGTTGTAGGAACCGTTGCGCTCATATCTTTTGCCAGACCCCCCTGCAACCGCTTGTGGGCGCCCGGCAAAAATGAACTTGTTCAAATTAGTTCTTGCTGGTCTGTCACCTGCTGCAAAGCATGGATTTGGCGCCAATGCTCCATTTTCATTTTGTGACCCGTAAGTCTGCGCACTCGCGCCTTTCAACCTGGAGTAGTC
>CAJACJ010000049.1 GCA_903938205.1 uncultured bacterium | reverse complement strand
TGTTGGTGGCGCGTTCACAACAACATGCTCATCCTTCGCTCCGCGTTGGGGATCGCGAATAAAATAAATCACCAACGCTAGAAAAAGTCCGGGACCGCCGGCCACAAAGAACGCTTCGCGCCAACCGTACTGGGACCCCACCACTCCGCCAAGTGTGAAACCAATCGCGGCGCCAACCGGAATTGCCGCGTTGAAGAATGCCATAGCGCGACTTTGTTGCTTGGCCGGAAATTCATCGGCAAGAACAGCGGGCGCAACGCTGCCATACGCGGCTTCACCAATTCCGGTGAGAGCGCGCATGATCAGAAGGCTCCAGAAACCCCATGCAAAGCCGCCTAGAAATGTGAGCACGCTCCAAAATGCAACGGCCGCCGCAAGCACATGCAAGCGCGGAAATCGGTCGGCGATTAAACCAAATGCAGGCGCCGCGATCATGTACACCACGATGAACGCGGAGTAGAGCCAGCCGGACTGCGCATGCGTGAGCGCCAAGCCGCCTTGGTCGATTGATTTTTCTAGAAATGGAATAAGGCTGCTGACGACGTAGCGATCCACGTAATTGAGCAAATTCAGCAGCGAAAGCGTGATGAGCGCAATCATGGGGGCGCGCGCGTTGCGGGCGAGTGACGAAGTGGCTTTCATGAACCCACATCCAATTTGCGGTCAAGAAGTTTCCGCCACAATTCAATTGGGGCATTTGGATATTGCACTTTAATTTGCGAGTTGTTAGGCGAAGCTGTGATGTGCGAATGTGTTGAAGCAGCGTTCTTCTGTGGCACGTTTCCCGTCGCGGCATCGGAAACAATTTGTTCTTTCGTGAACAATTCGAACTGCAACGCGGCTTGTCGCAAAAACATTTCCGTTCCATCAACAATCACCGCGCCAGCCGCGCGCGCGCGCTTCAGAAGCGGCGTTTCACGCGGACGGTATACGGTGTCCATGACAATCATTCCTGTTTGAATTTCAAGAGCGGCAGGAAGTGGATCAATCGATTCGGCGCCGGAACCAGTCATTCCGGCGCTGGTGCAATTCACAATTGCGGTGAAGGAATGCGCGGCGATATGTTCAAGCGCGACAGCTTCCACCCGTGATTGATGCGAGCCATGAATGGCGCGGGCGTTGAAGAGCTTTGCAAGTTGCGCAGCTTTATCGTGCGTGCGATTTGCAATGGTGACCTGCGCTCCAGTGAGCGCAAGACCAGCGATGACGGCGCGCGCCGCGCCACCCGCGCCTAAAACCAAAACGCGTTGTTGACACCATTGATAGAGCGTTTGCGACTCTATGGAATTTTTGTCGGTAGCCAGAATCAAAATCTTCGGCAGATTGCCAGCATTTTCAATCGCATGCCCAGAAGCAAGCGCGGCTGAAACGTGATCATTCATGCCAAACGCAACCGCAAGCGCGGCTACCGCTGCGGGAGCATCGGTGTTGAACGCATGCGTGGCGCCGGTATGCGAAAAAATAATTGTGTTTGCTGCGCCACACCACTCACTCACCACATCAATGCTGCCGCCTTGCTGCTTGCACCATCGCAATGCATGTTCCTTATGCGGAATCGTGACGCTGACGCCACGTAAATTTAGAATGGGCGACGCGGACATTTCGCCAAGAGACGCCTTGAAATGTTCCCACTCCGGCGGAATTGCCAAAGAGACATATGCGCCGTTGAATTGCGTGGCGGCAAACGCGGCGTTGTGCAATAGCGGCGATAACGAATGTTCAACAGGCCAACCTGCAACTGCGAATATTTGTGTGGCCTGCGTGATGTTTTGAAATGGATACACATGCGTCAATTCTTCAACCGTAAGTTGACCAGGCGCCGTTCCCATTTCGCCGTCCGGACGCGCGTACGTGAGAAAGCCGCCAAACTTTGGCGCAAGCACTCGGCTAGCAATTCCAAATGGCCCCATGCACAACGCAATGGTTGGCTTGCTTTGATTGCGCAACAACTCAAACGCCTCAAGATTGTCACGCACACTGCGCGCGCGCCACGCAATTTTTGCCACGGCGCACAACGGCTCATTCCACATGGCGGCAACGCGCTTGGAAAGATCCGTGGGACGGGATTCAAAATCATGCGCGCTTAAAATCAAGCGCGTTGACGATTTCGCAGCCGCAAATTGTTTTTGAAATTCCGCGCTTGCTTGAAACGCGGCTAATTCAAGATCAATATATGACGGCGGCACATTGAGTTTGCAAACAGCGATTAATAATTCCAGCCGCGCAGACTCCTTGCCAACAAAATCACCGCCTTCCGCCGCGCAACGAATGGTGACGATGCAAGGCAGTGGACAATTTTTTACAAGCAACGCGATACTTTCAAGCGCGTTGTCTGCGTGCGCCAACGCGTCCACGCGCCATTCAACAATGGTGGCGCCGCGCTTTGCTTCAGCACGCGCGGACTCGAGCGCGCTTGCGATGTCCTGGGCTTCTTCCACAGTCAGGGCAACGGCGATCAACGACATGCAACACCTCGCGCAGGCATCCCGCGCATCAAAGTTGGTCGATTCATTGGCGACAATCGCAAGTCGTGGCGACTGGTCAGATTCTGGCGACGCGGCATGCGCAGAGTGTACGAAGAGCCGTGACTGATTAGCATGACGGCATGCAAGAAGTTTCCATTGAAGCGGCGATTGAATTTCTCCATGGGCATCTCTCTGGATTTTTAAAATTTGACGGCGAACGCGTTGCGGTGAAGTTCATCGTGGCGAGCGATGGAACACTTGTAATGCCGGTCATGGAGGCCATGCTGCTGGCCATGGAGACCGTGCTTGAACTTCCAAATGATGACGACGACAGCATGCATTTAATTGTCACGCTTTCTCGTCAATCCGAAACAGGAACATTCGCGCAGTGGTGCGATCGTTGGCGCGCATATCACGGCGAGCCTGAGGATGTACGCTGGGCCACTGTTGCGATTGATTCGGGTCGTCTTGCTGGCTGGTTTCTGGATGATCAAGCCATGATGAAGGCGAATCCGTTGGCGGCGGACGAAAGTGCTTTGCTGAAACAATTCAACGCGCAACCGCGTGCATTTTTGAAAGCGCTGTGCGTGACCGCAAGGGTGGAGTGCGAAGATCCGATCGCCGTGGGCGTGGACGCTGGTGGCATTGACATTCGCCGTATGCATGATGTGGGCCGTTTGCCATTTCCTCTTCCACTTGAAAATGCCGCGCAAGTTCGCTCATTCATTGAGGGCGCGTCATTTCCCACTAATTTGTGATTCTGTTTTTTCACACCCTCACACTAGAATCATTTTCCACAGGAGAACCACATGGACGGATCACATCACGATAAAAAATTCGCTGGCAGTTTGAACCACGCGATGATTGACGACGCGCAAGCGGACGCCGCGCAAACCTATGCCAACAATTTTGGATCGCCGGGTTATGGCGACATTACGCGCTGCTATATCGAGCAGAAATACGATGGATACAGCGTGGAAAATCAAGAAACCTGGATGACTATGTTTGACCGCCAAATGATTTTCCTGAAAGACAACGCCAGCAAAACATATTTAGACGGCGCGTCGCTGATCAATCTTCGTCGCGACAGAATTCCGCCGCTGGCTGAAATCAACAGCCGCTTGCATCCATTAACAAAGTGGCAAAGCCGCGCGGTGCCTGGCTACTTGCCACCCAAGGCGTTCTTTGCGTGCTTGGCGCGCCGTGAATTTCCGACCACTATTGTGATTCGTCCAAAGCAAAGCATTGATTACTTGCCCGAGCCCGACATTTTCCACGACATCTTTGGGCATGTCCCTTTGCATGCGGATCCGGTGTTCGCGGATTTTCTGCAGACCTACGGCAAGGCCGCGCTTGAGGCGACGGATGAAAAAGATGTTGAACGCTTGGCGCGTCTTTTCTGGTTCACGGTTGAATTTGGTTTGATCAAAGAAAGCGGACGCATCAAGGTGTATGGCAGCGGTTTGATTTCAAGTCCAGGCGAATGCACGCACTCGCTTGAAAGTCCGGAGGTCGATCGCCGTCCATTTGATTTGGACCGCGTGTGCGACACCGCGTTTGAAATCGATCACTATCAGCCAATTTTATACGTGCTTGAAAGTTTCGACCAATTGCGCAACGCCATGACCACCTATGCCAAGCGAATTATGGATAAGACTGCGGCTGCGGCGCGTGTGTGATATTTGCGGCGCAGTTCAACGGAAATTTCGACATTCGTTTTGAGTTCGGGTCGCTGTCATTGACGCGATCCTTTCATGTTGATTTCAAATGTAATTTTTGCGTAGTCTTGCCGCATGGCTGCAACCAAAAATCGTTCTTCGTTCAAGGCCGCAATTCAGATCGAGCAAGGGGAATTCGCGCGCCGTCGTGGCGCGTTGCTTGACGCATTGCGCGGTTCAATTGGCTTGGTGCTTGCCGGCGAAGCGGACGCAAATTTGCACCACCCGTTCGCGGCGCACGCGCACTTCACCTACCTCACCGGACTTGTTGATGAACCAGGTGCGGCGTTGTTGTTTGATGGCAAGAATGCAAATCCCGCGCGGCGCGTGCAACTTTTTCTCAGGCCGCTGAATCCAGAGCGCGAAAAGTGGGATGGCTTTCGCCCAGAGATTGGCGGCGAACTTCGCGCGCGCGCCGGCATTGAAACCATCTTTCGAACCAACATGCTTCCAATGCAACTTCTTGACGCGGCCAAGCGCGCGAAGTCGTTGACATTGCTTATGCCATTGGCCGCGCACAACAGTCCCGTGAGTGGCGACCTTGAAATTTTCCGCCGCACCGCGGAGCGCATTCCAAATTGTTCCATCAATGATGGCACCACCATTTTGAACGCCATGCGCGCCTGCAAAAGCAAGGCCGAAGTGGCGTGCATTCAAGAGGCCGGACGCATCACGGGTCTTGGTTTCGCGGCGTCATTTGCAAACTTGCGGCCCAACATGAATGAGTTTGAATTGCAGCGGCATGTGGAGACTGGTTATCACCAAGGTGGCTCGCGCGAACTTGCGTTCCGCACGATCGCCGGCGGTGGTTTCAACAGCACCGTGTTGCACTATCACGCCAACGATCAAGTCTTGCGTGACGGCGATTTGGTGTGTCTTGATTCCGGCGCAAAGTGGTGCGGCTATAGCGCTGACGTCACGCGCACGCTTCCTGTGAATGGAAAGTTCACGGTGCGCCAACGCGAAATTCATGATCTGGTTCTTGCCGCGCAAACCGCGGCCATTCGCGCGTGTAAACCAGGCGCGCGCTTTCATCACATTGACGAAGCCGCGCGCGCGGTGATTCGGCGCGCGGGTCTTGCCGACGCGTTCATTCATTCCATCGGTCATCATCTTGGCCTTGAAACACACGACGCAAATCCAGATGCGCCCCTTCAGGCTGGCGCCGTGATCACCATTGAGCCTGGCGTCTATCTACCCGATGAAAAAATTGGCGTGCGCATTGAGGACGACATTCTGATCACGGCGCGCGGACCCGTCACGCTGACAAGCGACATTCCACGTTCCAGTAAAGAAATTGAGGCGGCCATGGCGCGCGCGCGTTCAATATCAAAACCCAAACGCGGATAAGGCGCCAACTCAAAAACATGATGACATGCGTGAACACGACGTGGCGTGCGCGATCTTGGTGTATGAAATTATAATTGAGGCTGTGTGTGAATTAAAAATCCGTGCAGCGCAAGCAACGTCAAACTCCACACCACGGGAAACGCCGACATTGCAATGGCGACTCCGGTGAGTCGGCGACCAACGTGATCTTTGTGTCGCCCAACAATTTCGCAGGTCACCACAACAAATAAAACAATGCTGAACTTGAAGGCGATCGCGCCGGCAAGATCCCATCGTTCAATCACCAACTTCGCCAATGGATTCACTTCCGTTCCGCCCTTGCGCAGGATGTACCACGTTAAAATAATGTCCAGGCTGGCGAAAAGAAGAAACCATACATATCCATCTTGATAGCGCATAGGTGGCGCACTCAACCACGCCGGCGATTCATATCCCGGTTGCGCGTCCTTTTGATGATGCTGAAGAGTCATCATGTTGTAAGTATGCCACGAAGTGCTTGCAACACCAACTAAATCAATGGAACTTTTGTGGAAATATTGTGCGCCGGCGATGTGTTGAGTTGCACCAATTGCTCTTGCTTTTGCTGCGCTCCCGTGGAATCCACAAAGTCGCTGTGACAAGAAGCCTTGGCTTCAACCGCGCCGACCGCCGCCTTGGTTTTGGAAGCAAGCCGATGAATTTCCTCAGGCGAAAGCACTCCGCGCTTTGCAAGCACCTCTTGCTGCTCGGGAGTCAACGCGGCGCTGAGCACGGGCTTGTCGCGACGATACTCCTCGCTTTTTCCGCTGGCAAACTCCTGAATTTCTTTACTAATGCGAACGCTGCACCAATCGTGGCCGCACATGGCGCAGAAATCCGTATCCACATCCAAGTCCTCATCGTGATAGGCGCGGGCGGTGTCGGGATCAAATGACAACTCAAAATGTTTCTGCCAGTTCAACGCGGCGCGCGCCTTGGTGAGTTCATCGTCGCGATCGCGCGCACCTGGAATTCCAAGCGCGACATCGGCGGCATGCGCCGCAATTTTGTACGCGATGCAACCTTGCTTCACATCGTCTTTTTTGGGCAAACCCAAATGCTCCTTAGGCGTGACGTAACACAACATGCTTGCGCCGTGGTAGCCCGCGCTGGTGGCGCCAATGCAACTTGTGATGTGGTCGTAGCCAGGAAAAATATCCGTGACCAACGGTCCAAGCACATAGAACGGCGCGCCGTGGCAAATGCGTCGCTGCAATTTCATGTTGTATTCAATTTGATCCAGCGGAACATGGCCAGGACCCTCCACCATGACTTGCACGCCTTGACGCCACGCGCGCTCAGTGAGTTCACCAATTGCCGCAAGCTCCGCAAGTTGCGCGGCGTCGGTCGCGTCGGCCAAACCGCCTGGACGCAGACCATCACCGATGGAAAAGGTCACGTCGTAACGGCGCATGACGGCGCAAATACTTTCCCAACATTCGTACATCACATTTTGTTTGTTGTGAATCAACATCCACTTGGCCAACAAACTTCCACCGCGACTCACAATGCCAATCAAACGATTCTTGATCAGCGGCAAGTGCTCCTTCAGAACGCCGGCGTGAATGGTGAAGTAATCCACGCCTTGCTTGGCTTGGTGCTCCAGCGTTTCCATAATCATGGCCTCGTTCAAATCATCAAGTTTGCGCCCAATAATCATGGAATAAATCGGAACGGTTCCAATGGGAACTTGGCTGTTGCGAATCAGCGCGTCGCGGCACGCATCAAGATCGCCGCCAGTTGAAAGATCCATCACGGTGTCGGCGCCCCACTTCTCGGCCCACTTTAATTTCTCGACTTCCTCGTCGGTGCCGGAACTCACCGGACTGGCGCCCATGTTGGCGTTGATTTTTGTTTTGGATGCGCGGCCAATGGCCATTGGATCAAGTTTGTAACCCAAGTGAACGCGATTGGCAGGAATCACCATGCGACCCGCGGCGATTTCATCGCGCACTTGCTCGGCGGTGAGATGTTGCTCACGCTCGGCAACGCGTCGCATTTCTTTTGTGATCACGCCAAGACGCGCGAATTCAAGTTGCGTGATGGGCTCAAAACCGGCGGGCGGCTGCGCGCAAATCCACTGGGCAATGTGCGTGTGCAAATGTCCGGCGCAACCTTCTTGATGATTCTGTGCGGCGACAATGTTCCAGCCCGTGGGAAGAAAATCCCACGCGGTCTTAGTGGATGGAAGCGGCATGCCCGGCGTGTCGGGACTTGTGAATGCAAGCGGTCCGCCAATGTCGGACTTGCGCGCGAATGAACCCGGTGTTGTGCCTTGCGCATATGTTGATGGATTTGTCGCGCCATGAAGCGGCAGTTTCTCGTTGGCCAACCGTTCATGTGAATGACCGATTTGAAATGTGGATGCGTGCGCACTCGCGCCGCTGTTTTTTACTTCTGACACTTTATTGTTCATGACGTACTTCCTGACAAGGCGAAGCCGCTATGAACGGCTCGCGAACTAGCGCCACTTCCCTACGCCGATACGAATCGGTTCAGGTTCCGCGGGTACTTCTCAGCGAACTCCACGATGGAATCCGCGCCCCGAGCGGCGAAGTATTCATCATAGTCACACTTTTATTTTTTTTCGCTTCGAAATTGCTCGCGCGCCATACCAATAAAATCGCACGCTGGCGGCGGCTTCACGCCCAAATGACGCAACATGTTGACGATTTGTGCGGCGTGATAATGCTGATGCGTGGCCACATGAATCAACACGTCCATGACCGTGGTCGAGAATGATTTGCCTTCACGAATTCGCTCGGCCACTTGATCAAGGTCTTCTTCCTTCACGTTGGACAACCACGCGCTCCACCGTCGGTCAAGCAATTCCCAATCACGCTCAAGCGCCTCAAGGTTTGCAAATTGGTCCTGTGTTGGAAACGCAGCGGACTGATTTTTATTTTCCAGAACATTGATCCACACGGTTTCCGCGCCATACAAATGCACGAAAGTTCCAAGCACGCTGCCGATTCCCATTTCAAAAGATTTGCGCAACCCGTCATTTGTGAGACCGCGCGACGAGGTCAACAATTTGTTGCGGACCCAATGTCGGTGCTCATGCAAACGCGTGATGGTGTCGATGCGTGTTCCCATGGATGCAGGTTACCCTGCGGCCGATGACAAGTTTGCCAATCACGCTCGCCGATGTGGAAGCCGCCGCTACGCGCATTCAGGGCCGCGTCGTGCGCACGCCATGTCTTGAAATGGACGCGCTGTCGCACATCGCTGGAATTCGCGTATTCGCTAAGTGCGAATTGTTTCAGCGCACTGGAAGTTTTAAATATCGTGGCGCCGCGCACGCTGTCAGCCGCTTGCCGGAATCCACTACGACTTGTGGCGTTGCCACGCACTCCAGCGGAAATCATGGACAAGCGCTGGCGTTCGCCGCGCGGGAGAAAAAATTTCCGTGTCATGTTGTCATGCCGCACAACGCACCGCTTGCGAAGCGCGCCGCGGTTGAAAAATTTGGCGCGCACATCACGCTGTGTGAGCCAACCCTTGCCGCGCGCGAGGACATGTTGGCGCGCATTGTTGCGCAGACTGGCGCCACGGTGATTCCTCCGTACAACCACGTGGATGTGATGGCGGGTCAAGGCACCATGGCGCTCGAAATTCTTGCCGATGTTGATGATGTCGACGCGATCATTGTTCCAGTTGGCGGCGGCGGTTTAATTTCTGGAATTGCCGTGGCGGCGAAAGGTCTGCGCAACGACATCACCATTCTTGGCGCGGAGCCGGTGATTGCCGACGACGCCGCGCGCTCCAAATCCAGTGGCATTTGCCAGCCTTCAACCAATCAACTCACCATCGCGGATGGACTTCGTGGCGCGTTGGGGTCGCTCACATTTCCTGTGGTGCAACAACTGGTCGATGAAATCCAAGTGGTGGACGAAGACGCCATCGCGCGCGCGATGCGTTTTTCTTGGGAGCAACTCAAACTCACTATTGAAGCCAGCGCCGCCGTTGGTGCGGCGGTGGTGATGCAGAATTCTTTTCGCGCACTCGCTCATGAACGCAAG
>CAJACJ010000048.1 GCA_903938205.1 uncultured bacterium | reverse complement strand
GCGCGCTATCGCTCAACAACGTATTTGAAAATGTCGCGGATTCAACCGGCGCCACTGGCGCAAGGCTTGAAATATTGGTCATGGCGGCAAGCGCCGTCACTGCGGATGAAATTGGCACGTATGAATGGTAACACTCTTGCAAGATGCATAGGGCGCGGCAGCGCGCAACGCGTGGCTAGAATTTCAATGTGCATTTTTATAAATGCGCGATCAAATGACTTAGCGCTTCATCATTTGCACTGTGATGCGCTCAAAGCAATTCCAAAAACAACACCGCCGTCTGGTCGCTCCGACACGCACAGACGGCGGCTCCCGCAACCCAGTTGGATTGCGCTGATGTTGAATTCCCGGACAGCACAGTATCTATCCAATTTGGCCAGAATCAATGGCAGAAACCAAACTTCCTTGGATTCTTGCTAAATTTATTTAGCACGCGCAAGCCATTGCGATTAAACGGTTTACAGACAGTGTCTCTATAAAACCCGCTGTTAAATGAAGGATCACATTTCAAAATATGAAATCCCCCAACAAACGTCTGATTTGGAGTTTTTGACTCACCCAGAGGGCCTTACCGAGCAATCAATTGATTTTTTCGAGCAATTTGAGGCATGGCCAAGACCCCGGCACTCCGACAAATAGTCCACGACTTGGCATGAGAATCTTGGCCAAACTAGCCCAGTTAATCTTTCGGACGCTCACTGGGCGGCAAAACCGAACTTGGCATAGGCAGCACATCTTTTGGTGCGGGAGCCACTGGAGCAGTCTGCATTTGAGCCACCTCTGCTTCGGCTGTTTCTATTTCTGGCGCCTCAAATAAACGTGAACGCAAGTTTTTCGCGCGCTCAAGAACGGCGGCTTCATCGCTATCGGTTGGAATCATGGTGAAATGCCATTTCACGCGGCTTGTCAACTTCGCTGGAATAATTTCAGCAACAAGATCCGCGCCAACAAAATCCCATGCGGGTTCGTCGGCGTCTCCAAAGCCAGAAATAGGCTCAAATCCATCGCGACGAAGTCGCACGTCATAGCGGCCGTAATAGGTGAATTCAATCGAACAAGGCGTACGACCAACTTCCCGATCGTTCAGCCAAACCAATGCGCCTTCGGGTTCACTGGTGATTTCAATGGTGCGTCGAACGCAGCCACAAATCACACCAAGCGCAAGAATGCAAGCTAGCAATCTCATGCGCACACTGTAGCGAAATCTGCCGCTACGATCTGAGCCATGGCGCTCCTTGAAGTCAACGGATTGCAAAAAACATATGGCCACCGACGCGTGGTCGATCAAGTTTCTTTTCATGTTTCAGAAGGTGAAATTGTTGGCCTACTTGGTCGAAACGGAGCGGGAAAAACCACCAGTTTCCGCATGGCGATGGGCATGATTACCCCAGAGAGCGGGCAAGTGACTTTTCGTGGACAAGATGTGACCTACTTGCCCATGTGGCGCCACGCCAAGTTGGGAATGGGCTACCTCAGCCAAGAGCCAAGCGTATTTCAACGACTCAGCGTGGAGGAGAATTTACTGGCCATATTGGAAACTATTTCCGGGCTTTCCTCCAAGGAAAGATTGTCGCGCTGCGACGCGTTGCTTTCACAGTTTGGTTTGCAAGTGAAACGCAAAGAGCAAGCGCGAACGTGTTCTGGTGGCGAGCGTCGTCGTCTGGAAATTGCGCGCGCATTGGTGACGCAGCCAGCCTTGATTCTTCTTGACGAACCATTCGCGGCTGTTGATCCGCACACGGTTGAAGAGTTGCAAAATGAAGTTCGCAAGTTGGCAAAGACAGGTATCGCAATTTTGGTCACCGACCACAATGTGCAACAAACGCTGCGCATTTGCGATCGCGCCTACATCATTCACGAAGGCAAAAATCTTCGTGAAGGCGATCCCAAGAGCATCATCAATGATCCAATGGTTCGAGACGCGTATTTGGCCGGCACGTTCCGTGGCAATGAATTCGATTGACGCCTATTCACTTTCATTACAAGCCGTGTTCAACAGCGCGCTGACCGCGAAGTTTGCCCGAAGAATCGCCCGTTTTAATGGCGATTTGGCTTGGCGATGAATTCAATGGCGACCTTGGAAACCAGCGTGGGCGATGACTCCAGCACTCGAAAGCGCGCGCCGTGACTTTCAAACACCGCCCCGCTTTCAGGCACACGTCCAAGCACGCTCAACACAAATCCCGCGATGGTGTCAAAGCCCTCATCCTCTGGAATATTTAAATTCACTTTGGCGTTCACCTCGGCAATGGAGCAACGCCCGTCGGCTTCAATGCGGCCAACAGCCAACTCTCGAATCGCGGGGTCTTGATCGCTTTGCGGTTCATGCTCATCGCGGATCTCGCCCACAATTTCTTCAAGCACGTCCTCAATCGTCACCAGTCCCGCGGTGCCGCCGTACTCATCGACAACCAGCGCCATGTGCACCTTGCCTCGCTGAAATTCCTTCAACAAGTCGCGCACGCGTTTGGTTTCTGGAACACGAATGGGTTGGCGCAACAACGGCCGCAAGCAAAAGTCCGGGGCCTCCGCTCCAAGCCATCGCACCAAATCTTTCACATACAACACGCCCACGACATGATCCAAACTCCCCTCATAAATCGGAATACGGCTGTGGCCATCCTCATGAATCACCAAACGAATCTGAGCCAAATCATCGGTGTATTCAATGCCTTCAACGGCGGTGCGCGGCGTCATGATGCTGCCCACCAAGGTTTCGCTCAGTTCCACCACATTCTCCATAATCGCCGCGCTGGCGGAATCAATTCCGCCTTGGCGCTTTGTGTCCTGAATACTTTCAAGCAACTCAGCGCCCGATTCATTAGCCATCGTTTTTGCGCCCACAAGTCGTCGCACGCCCTCGTCCATAATTTCAGCCACGGTGACAAGAGGTCGCAAAACAAAATCAATGACGCGCAGAAGCGGCAACGTGGCAACGATTAAACCCACCGCCGCATAGCGCGCGAACGCAGCGCTAATGACGCTTGTAAAAAGCCAAATACAGCTGGCTGAGATCACAAACGCGGTGCTTAAATTTTGCCAAGTCAGACGACCCTCGTTGTCTCCAAGCCCAACAATGCCGATCAACAACAATGCGAAGAAACCCACGCGACCAATCGCGCGCAAAAAAGCCACGGCGTGATCCACTTGCGTCTTGCGCTTGAAAATCCAATGATCCGCGGCCGAGCGCCCGCCACGCTCAAGGCGCCGCTGCAACGCGCTGTCACCCACTTGCACAATGGCCAAGTTGATTGCGGAAAGGAACATGGTCGCCACAAGATCAGCAACTGTGGCAAGCAAAACCCATGTCATGGTTGGATCGCTCCAAAAATTTGCCCAAGACCAATCGCGCTCAACAAACGATTCTCCTCGCCGTGCATAGCCGCGAAATCAGCCGGCGTTTGGTCATCCATGCCGCCTGCATGCAGCAATCCATGCAGGCAATACAGCAACAATTCGTCGCGCAATTCGTGGCTGAATTCCTGCGCGCGCCGACTGGCCTCATCCACGCACACGGCCACATCGGCTTCGTCTCCGTCGGCAAAAGTTAACACATCCGTTGTGGCTGGATTGTTCATGTGGCGCAAATGCAATTCACCCATGGCGAGATCATTGACGCATTGCACAGTGAAGCGCTTTAACTTGGGAGCGCCAGCACGTTGCAACTCGCGCAACTTTTCAACCAACCACTGCGCTATCTGCGCTGAAATCAAATCGCCATGAAGGACGGAGATGTCGTTGTCGCTGTGCGAAAAATCAGTGGAATGGCCGCTCATTGAAAGCGCATCGTACGCCAACATTGCCGCCATTAATGTCCGCCTGCGGTGACATACACGGGTACGTATTGCGGCTTCACGCGCGCCTCGAACTCACCACGGAACTTGTTCACAATGGTTCGCACGGCCCAATTGTTT
>CAJACJ010000047.1 GCA_903938205.1 uncultured bacterium | reverse complement strand
TAGTCGGCGGCGCGGATTGCGCTGAAGTCGGCGCAGATGTCGGCACCGTAGTCGGCACCGCAGTCGGCGGCGCCGTTTGCGCGCCAGCGTCTTGCGCCATC
This sequence comes from uncultured bacterium, assembly GCA_903938205.1. Classification (GTDB taxonomy): domain Bacteria; phylum Planctomycetota; class Phycisphaerae; order Phycisphaerales; family SM1A02; genus SYAC01. The sequence goes on along the minus strand of CAJACJ010000047.1, from coordinate 1,583 downwards.
ATCAAACATAAAAAGATGCAAGGAAACATGTGGACATGCATTCTGACATGGATTTGCGCGCATGCCAACCGCCTTATGAACGGCAACTTCAATGAAAATTCCGCCACGCACATCGCAATCTCAACCGCGCCGCATTTCGTGTAGCGTTCCCGCAGGAGAACCACTATGAAACTTGGAGTCATGAGCGCGTTATTCACCGGTCGACCTCTTGAAAAAGTCTGTCAATTTCTAGCGGAGCACGGACTTGATGCCATCGAGTTGCCCGCAGGCGCCTATCCCGGCAAAGGTTTTTTTGACGCCAAGAAAGTTCTGGCCAGCGCCAAAGAGCAAGACCGCATTAAAGGAATTTTGCGCGAGTTCGGGCTCACACTGAGCGCGCTTTCCGTGCACGGAAATCCAATTCACCCCGACAAGAAAATTGCGCGCGACCATCACAGCGCGTGGGAAACCGCCGTGCAACTTGCGCCCAAACTTGGCACCGACATTGTCATCACGTTCAGCGGTTGCCCCGGTGGCAGCGCGCGCGACATTACTCCCAACTGGGTGACGTGTCCGTGGCCCGGCGACTTCCTACAAATTCTGAACTATCAATGGAACAAAGTTCTTGTGCCGTATTGGGCGCGCGCAATAAAGTATTGCGCCAAGTTTGATGTTCGCACCGCGCTGGAGCCGCATCCAGGTTTCTGCGTATACAACTCGCACACCATGATCAAACTTTCGCGCGCCGCCATGAAAGCGTCGGGCGTGAAGGGTAAGTGCCGCTTGGGTGTGAACCTTGATCCATCGCATTTATTTTGGCAGGGCATTGATCCCGTTCTTGCCGCGCGCGATCTTGGCGAGGCTGGTTTACTTTTTCATGTGCACGCCAAGGACACGCAACTTGATCCGCATGAAGGTCCGCGCAATGGCTACTTGGACACGCGTCCGTATGGTCAGTTGAACGAGCGCGCGTGGAATTTTCGCACATGCGGCGAAGGCCACGGCCATGAGTTTTGGAAACCATTCGTGTCCATGTTGCGCCGCTACGGCTACGACCACGTGTTAAGCATTGAGCATGAGGACGCGCTGATGAGCACGGAGGAAGGCTTCGTAAAAGCCGCCAATTTCCTTCACGATTGCGTCATTCACGAGAAGGCCGCGAAGCCGTGGTGGGTGTGAGCAAGTGCTCAAACAACTCGCGATGCTGCGTGAACCCAGTCGCCTCATTTGTGGCAACCTCTTATTTCGCAGTTCAATGAATTACCTTTCTGTATTACAGTGCAAATTAGCCCGCTAAATACCAACCATTTACTTGTATTAAATTAGAATATTTTGTTTGCTTTGATCGGCTCATGGTGTCATACTGCTATTGCGTCACAGGGCCTTGTGGTCTTTCCATTTCGGGGCGCAAAATTCCGGAGCCCTGACCATGAACTGTTCCAATGCCACACGACCATTCTTTGCTACACATTTTTTAACCTGCACCGGCTTTAAAAGCATGCTGCAAGTTGCTGCGGTGTGCGCTGCTTCTTTGTTTTGTGCGTATAGCGCGTCTGCTCAAACCACCAATGGCGTTGTTACGGCTTGGGGTAACAACGGCAACG
>CAJACJ010000046.1 GCA_903938205.1 uncultured bacterium | reverse complement strand
TGGCTTGATCAATTGGCGAAAGCGGGTTCACCGACTCCGCCATTGTTGTTGGATCTGGAGCATGCACAAGCTGAAACGGCCTCCATTCACATTGAAGCGATTTTGTATGCCATAGAATTTGGCGTTCGTCCGAAAGGCGAGACGGTGGCGGGTCTGGCAATTCGTCCAAGTACCGGAACGGTTGTTGCAAGCGAATTGCTTACGGCTCAACGGCAAATTTTAGAGCTTGTCGCTCAGCGATCCTCGCTTGGACAAATACTTGCAGCGGTGGCTAAATTTTCCGAGCAGGTTCTTCCAAGTGAGGTGTTCTGTTTATTGACTCCGGTTTCTGAAGCGGGAGTTCTGGGTGAAGGAGTATGTCCGACCTTGCCCGCTGATATTCAAAATCTGCTTGGCCTGTTTGAAAAGTCAATCGATGCCGCGCCCGGACTGGTCGCCTTAGATACAGAAAAGATTGTTTTGGCTGTTGATCTTGAGCAAGAGCCAAGATGGAACAAGTATGCCCAGCGGTTGCGCACGCATGGATTAGTTTCCGTTTGGAGTTTTCCAATCCAGGATTCACGCACGGAAGTCGTGCGCGCTCTTCTTGAATTTTATTTGCCGGTTCGCCGCGGCCCCAATCGCTCGGAATTGAAAGTGATTGAAGAATTGTCTGAGTTAGTTCGATTGGCGATTAATTTGCATCAATTGCAATCGGATTTGGATGTCAGTGAATCCAATTTGCGATCGACCGTGCAAGCCATTCCAATGCTTTTGTGGGAAACCGATTTGCAAGGCCGCTTCACTTCATGCGAGGGCAAAGTGCTTGATTTGCTTGGCTTGAGCGTGGGCGAGGTGGTTGGTCATTTGGTAGGGGAAATCTTTTCTTCCGATGTGAACGCGAAGATATATCTGGAAAGAGCGCTTGCAGGTGAATCTGTCGCGGGTGAATTGGCCGTTGGAGCCACGCAATTAATCCAGTCCGCCGGACCGCTTCGCAATCAATCGGGATCCATTATTGGCGCGCGTGGAGTGGCGCTTGATATCACGGCGCAACGACTCGCCGAGGAGTCCGCTCAAGCGCAAGGTGATCTTCTGAAGACTGTCATTGACACCGCGCTTGACGCTTTGGTGACCATTGATTCGCATGGAAGCATTGAATTATGGAACAAGCAGGCGGAGTTGCTGTTTGGTTGGACGCACGAAGAAGTGCGTGGCAAGCGACTTGATGAAACCATTATTCCGCCCGCGCTTGTGAAGGCGCACCAAGATGGCATGCGCCGCTACCAAGCCGATGGTGTGGGTCCAATTTTAGGTAAGCGAATTGAAATCACCGCCATCAACCGCCAAGGGATTATTTTTCCGGTTGAGTTGGCCGTGAGTCCTCATGCAGGAAAATATGCTGGTGGTTTTAGCGCGTTCATCCGTGATATTTCCGATCGTCGTCGAAGCGAAAACGCTGTAAAGACAAGCGAGGAACGTTTAAAGTTGGTCATTGAAGCCAGCAGCGATGGATTTTGGGATTACCGACTCGATGGCGCCGCGAGCGTTGTGAGCGATCGCTGTGTCACCATGCTTGGATACAAATCAGGCGAAGCACCGTTGACAACGCCCGATGTGAATACGCTGATTCATCCAGATGATGCGCCAAGCGTGAAGCAGATTTGGGAGGCGCATGTGGCTGGAAAAACTGCGCGTTATGAATCACAGCATCGCCGCCGCGCCAGTGATGGATCGTGGCGTTGGATTCTTGATCGCGGAAAAGTTGTGGAACGCTCCCAATCTGGACAAGCTGTGCGCATCACTGGAACACAAACCGATATCACCGAGCGTCCTTTGGAATCGCTTGGTTTACTTGCCAGTGGATTTGCGCAAGAACTCGACAGCGTTCTGTCTGTCATTCGGGCTCACGCGTCGCTGGCGAATATTTCAACGGGACTTCCAGCCAAGGCTGTTGAAAGTTTGGAGGTCATTCAATTGGCGGTCGCAGGTGCGAAAGCCTTAAGCCGAAATCTTATTTTGCTAGGCGAAGGCGCTGATGTTGGCAAAGAGGCCCACGCCATTGTGGTCAGCGACGTCGTGAATGATGCCGTTCGATTGCTCACTCTCAACTTGCCGCGAACAATTTCTGTGGTGGTCAAGGATCTCACTGACGGACGCCATCGCGTGGCGATTGATTCAAGCCGCCTGCAGCAGGCGATTTTAAATTTGCTCATGCGCTCAACTGAAGCGTTAGCCAACACTGGCTTGATCACGCTACGAGTGACACAGGTCGTTGAGGGCACGCAATCATTGGTACGTGTTGAGTGCATTGATCAAGGCGCGACATTGAACGCGGATCAGCAACAACACGCCTTTGATGCGTTGGCCGCCGATGGATCGTTGCGCGGAAGAACCGCAATGGGGCTTGCCGCCGCCAAAAGATTCGCGGATTCGGCGGGTGGTCAGGCCACTGTGACAGTGGGCGCAGAGGGAACTGTTTTTTGCCTTTCGCTTCCCACTGTTTCTGAAGCCTTTACTCGAGAAAGGTGGCCAATTGTATTGGCCGAAAATCATCCGTTGTTGCGCTCCATGTTGGTGGAAGCGTTGCAGACCAATGGCCATCGCGAGATCACTGTTGAAAATAATGTGGAATTGCTTGCGGCCGCCAAGCGAGCGGGCACGCGCTGCATTCTTGTTCTTGATCAAGCCAGCGTTTCCGGTTCTCTTGACGAAGTCCTTCACGGCATTCAATCAGGAACCAAGTCCATGCCTCCAGTGATTCTGCTGACGGGTGTGGGCGCGAAAGAAATAGACACTGACATTGTTGTGCATCGATTGCAGAAACCGTTTGTGCTTGAGGCACTACTTGGTGAAATCGCCAAAATTTCTTCGCCGCATTCTTGATCAAGCTCGCTCTGAATGAAGACCCATTCAAGAGCGCCTTGCCAATAGCGTGTCGAGTAAACTTATTTTCAATGACACATGATTTGAATTCGATTTTAAATACGGAAAGTTTCCAAGCCTTGGCGAAAGAACGCTTAAGTCAAATGGCTTTTGATTATTACCGATCCGGCGCGTGGGGCGAGTGGACTTTGCAAGCCAACATTGACGCGTGGAAAAAAATCCGATTGCTGCCGCGTTCACTTGTTGATGTGTCGCATCGTAATTTGGCAATCGACCTGCTTGGCATGAATATGTCGTGTCCATTGTTGATCGCGCCCACCGCAATGCAGTGCATGGCCGATCCAGAGGGCGAAGTGGCGACTGCTCGAGCAGCGGCAAAAGCAGGCGTTCCAATGGTGCTTTCAAGTTTGTCCACGCGTTCCGTGGAGGATGTCGTCAACGCATCAAGTGCTGATGTGGTGATGCAAATTTATATTTCCAGCGACCGTGGTTTCACCAAGGCGCTTGCGCAACGCGCGCAGGCCGCGGGATGCAAAGCGCTCATGGTGACGGTGGACACTCCAGTGTGGGGTGTGCGTGAGCGCGACATTCACAACGGCTTTCGTGTTCCAGATGGAATGTCGATTGTGAATTTGCAGCGGCCTGGCCAACCAACGGGTCACTCTGGAAGTGGAATTGGCGCGGCGCTGGGTTGGACCATTGACGCGTCGTTGACATGGAAGGACCTTGATGTCATTCGCCAATCAGTTCAGATTCCAATGATGGTGAAAGGAATTTTGCGCGCCGACGACGCTGGCCGCGCGTTTGACCAAGGCGCGGCGGCGGTGGTGGTGAGCAATCATGGAGGCAGGCAACTTGATGGCGCCGCGCCAACCGCCGAAGCCTTGCCCGCGATTGTGCGCGCGGTCGCTGATCGCGGTCCAATTATTGTTGATGGTGGCATTCGCCGTGGCGTTGACATAGTGCGCGCGCTGGCCATGGGCGCAAGCGCCGTTCAAGTTGGCCGCCCAATTTTGTGGGGACTTGCCGCGGGCGGTGAAGCGGGAGTGGATCGTGTGCTGAACATACTTGCGCAAGAATTTGATCTTGCCATGGCGCTTTCGGGTTGCGCAAATGTAAAGTCGATCACCTCTGATTTAATTTGCCAACAAGCGTGATCCGCGTTAGCAAACTTGCCTGAAGCCAAAAAAGAAAAGCCCACATCTATTAAATGTGGGCTGAAAAGACAGGTTTTCAACGCGCGGAGCGTTTACTTGTCTATGAAATATTCCATGCTCACCACGGCTTTCGCGTTCTTCTTTATGGATGAAGTATCGCTGATGCCGTAGTCGGAGACATCGGTTGAACCGTACGAGACAATTTGAAAAACGCCTTGCGAAGCGTTGGCCAAAGTTCCAACTTTGCTGCCAGAACTTTTCGCAAGCACTTGCGCTCGGTCATATCCATTTTGCGTGGCCTTCTCTAGCAAGGTCATCTTCACGCTTTCAATAGCACTGCAGGTATAGGTTGGATTATCTGAAGTAATTTGAACTCCATCGCGCATGAGCTCGGAAGCCTTGCGTTGTAAGTCGCGCACCGCATCCACGCGCGACGAGGATACGAACGCGGTTTGATTGGCCACGTAGTAATCAATTTTATTCAGCGTCACTCCTTTTTCGTTCTTGATGTACACCGGCGTGACATTCAAACCCGACATATTAATTTCGTCGGCTTGAAATTGGTTGGCCTTGATCAATGTCTGGACCTTGGTCATGGAGACATCGAGCTTGGAAAAACTTTCAGCCGAAGTGCTTCCACTGGCGGAAATGGTTCCGCTCCAATGACCCATGTCTGAAACAAGCAACACTTCAGCCACGCCTTTGACATTGATTGTTAAGCGCCCCTTGCTGTATGAGCCAATAGCGGTTCCAACAGCTTGCGATGACAGAACCACGCCTAATG
>CAJACJ010000045.1 GCA_903938205.1 uncultured bacterium | reverse complement strand
CGAATAAGTTTGATGGTGACATCGGTCAAGCGCGCGATCAACTTGGCGCGGCCTTCTTGACGCTTCTGCATTGCGGCGGCGGCGGTTGCGCGCGCTTCCTTCAATGCTTCGATTTTTTCAGCGGTTGGATATTCAGCCAGACCGTGCGGCAACAGGTAATTGCGGGCGTGTCCAGGCTTCACCTTGACGACATCGCCAACCAGACCGAGGTTCTCAACAGTGATGTTTAGAAGTAATTCAACATTTCGCTTTGCCATGACGCTGTCCTTCCCCTTTGGGGAGTGAGGGTGGTCGCAACACCCAACTATGTGCCTTCTTCCACGCGGAAGACAGGCTGCGACGAGCGCCCAAGTATTGCAAAAACCCCCTTGGTTCACAAGGGGGTGAAGAGTTGAACTCTTGATTTTTCACATTGGCCACCCGATAGCACGCGCAAGCAGCAAAAGTGCCATAAAGCAGGGGTGCCACATGCATTATCCAACTCCATAGCGGCTTACAGCGTGGTGGTTACAACAGGCCAAGGCATGAAGCGGGGTCAACGCTTTCAACCAAGGCATGAAACAACTCCACGCATGAAGCGATCTTTGCCTAAAACAATGTGCGTCTAGAAAAAACTTAGAACGGAATATCGGCGTCTGGAACTGTGCTGTGGCTTTCGCTTGGGGTTTGAGTTGAGCCCTTGCTATAGCCGCCGCCATTTCCACCACCACCATTGCCGCCACCAGCGCCAGCAGGCGCGCCGATGAATTGGAAGTTTTCCACAACCACGCGCAGGCGTGATTGCTTCTTGCCTTCCTTGTCTTCCCATTGGTCAAGCTTCAGGCGACCTTCAATGAACACTGGGCGACCCTTGCTCAGGTATTGCTTCATGATCTCCGCGGTGCGGCCCCATGCTTCACAATCCACAAACGTCACTTCTTCGCGCTCCTCGCCGGAAGTTGACTTGAACTTGCGGTTCATGGCAATACCGAAATTACCCACGGTCTGATTGCCTTGCGGCAAAACCTTGAGCTCGATATCGCGAGTCAGATTACCCATCAACATTACTTTATTTAAATTAGCCATGTCATTACGCCTCCTTGTTGCGTGAATGCATTCTATAACGCCACCACCCCAACTTTGACATTTGAGGCGGAAGTTCTTGAAAAATAAATCGAGCCACCCAAAAGGGTGGCTCGAATGTGAACAGATGTTGGGCGCGAAACATCAATGCGCCGTGCCGTGCAAACCAACCCACTGTCATCCCTTGCGGGAAGATGGGTCAAATGCTCGGCGATTTACGCGTCGCGGTCCATGTCGCGATCCGACATGCCAGCCTCATCGGCAGGCATGGCTCGCAAACGGCTCTCATCCATGGTTTTCTGCATGGATTCAGCGTTCATGAGCTGCTCTTCGGTCAAGTGATCCGCGCGAATCACCATGCTGCGCAGCAACTTTTCATTCAAGTTGCAATCACGCTCGATGGAGGCCAGGCGGTCGCTGACGGTGCGGAAGAAAGCCAAGATATAGAGACCGCGCTTGTTGCCCGCGATGTCATAGGCCAACTTGCGTTCGTCCCATTTTGCGATGGAAAGAATTTCCGCGCCGTTGCGGGTCAAGATTTCCTTGACCAGATCGGTGGAGCCCTGCAAATCAGAGCTGGCGGATTGTGGGAAAAGAAACATGCCTTCGTAGGGGCGAGTGCGTTCAGCTGTAAGTATTGCGTCCATATCAGTGTCCTTTCAAAAATGTGTAGTCAATGTCGAACCAAAATTTGAATCCGCTCAAGAACGTACTTGAGCGGAATGATGTCAAGCCTCTCCCGCGGTCGCTCCAGCGCCGCGGCGATTAAAAGTATTCATGGCGTGCTCGAGCCCGCGCTCAGCCCAACATGCCGCGGCCTCTGCCGCTTCATCAAGTCCCGCGTCCATGCGGGGCTTTTGTTCCGCCGTGAAATGTCCAAGGACATAATTCTCTGTTGGAATTTTTCCCGGCGCATCAATGCCAACTCGCAAACGCGACCAGTGGTCGCTGCCAAGTCGGCGCGTGATGTCGGCGAGTCCATTGTGTCCACCATCGCTACCTTGGCCACGCAAGCGGATCGCTCCGCAAGGCAACGCAAAGTCATCGGCGATCACCAACACTTCTTTTGCGGCGTCAAGTTTGTGGAAGCGAATGGCCTCCAACGCGCTGACGCCGCTGAGATTCATGAAGGTGGTTGGTTTCAGAAGAAGCACGCGTTCGCTTCCAATCTGGGCTTCGAGAAGCAATCCGGTGAAACGCGATTTCGCAGGCGAAGCCGGCGGATTCGTGAACCTTCTTGCCAATCGATCAAGCACATCGAAGCCCGCGTTGTGGCGGGTTCCGGTGTACTCGGCTCCAGGATTTCCAAGACCAACAATAAGACGCATGGAAATTCAACAGGCTTACGCCTTCTTGTCCTCCTTCGCGGCCGCGCCCTCGGCGCCTTCCTTATCCTTCTTGGCGGTCAACACTTCAGGTTCAGCAACTCCGGTTGGAGCCGTGGCTTCAGCCGCAAGTTCTTCCTGAACAATGATCACGCGCGCATAGGCGGAATGTGAATCGGTGACCGCAGTAATGCCGGCTGGAAGTTTGTACTCGCCAACGGTCAGCAAGTCGCCCTTCATGTTTGTCAGGTCGATGCGAATTTCCTCAGGGATGTCGCGCACCTTGCAATTCACTTCAAGTTCCGTGACATCGTGGGTGAGCACGGCGCCAGGACGCTTGGCGGATTCTGGTTGGCCGAAGTAGTTCAAGCGAACCTTGACCGTTACCAATTCATCCAAGTTCACGCGCGCAAGATCGACGTGAATGACATTGTCACCCAGCCATCCAAATTGCAATTCTTTCACAAGGCATGTTTCCGTGGTGCCGCCTTCAAGGGCGATGTTCAACACGTGGGCGCCTTGTTGCAGCGTGTGCAAGGTTTGCTTGGCGTCCAGTTGCAGCGCCATTGGTTGGCTGCCGTGACCATACAAAATGGCTGGCATTTTGCCGCTTGCGCGCAGTCTTTTGGTGTAACGAGTGCCCAATTTTTCACGAGGTTGGGCTTGCAGTGTCGGGGTTGTCTTAGACATGGGTGAGATCTCCTATAAAAGAAAGTGACTGGTAAAAGTTGAAATCGAAATTGAAATAGAAAGTGAAAGATTGGTTAGCGGGCGGGCCCAAATGATTTTCCAAAGAGCGCGCTCACGCTTTGGTTGTGATGAATGCGATGGATGGCTTCGCCCAACATGTTGGCCACGCTGAGCACGCGCAACTTATGTCGGATTGCGTCAAGTCGGTTGTCGATTGGAATGGTGTCGGTCACAGTGACGCTGGTGATTTCCGGCGCGCTGAGGCGCTCAATGGCTTGGCCAACCATGACGGCATGCGTGCACGCCAAGTGAACGCTGGTGGCGCCGCGTTCGCGCGCGACTTTGGCGGCCTCCACAACGGTGCCCGCGGTGGTGATCATGTCATCAAACATAATCACGGAGCGGCCCTTCACTTCGCCAATGACATTTTTCACTTTCACTTCGCTGCCGCTCTGGCGGCGCTTTTCAATAATGGCCAAGTCAATTCCCAAATGCTCCGCGAACATGTTGGCGGTTTTGGCGTTGCCAACATCCGGACTCAACACGATTGGATTTACGAAACCGGGAAGCTCCTTGCGGAAGTGCTCAAACAGCACGGGACTTGCCGTGAGATGGTCCACTGGAAGATCGAAAAATCCTTGAATTTGCGCGGCGTGCAAGTCAATACACATCACTCGGTGGGCGCCAGCGGTGGTGATCAAATTCGCAACTAATTTGGCTGTGATCGGCACGCGGCCCTCGTCTTTGCGATCTTGGCGGGCGTATCCAAAATAGGGAATGACCGCCGTGATGCGGTTGGCGCTGGCGCGGCGCAGGCAATCAAT
>CAJACJ010000044.1 GCA_903938205.1 uncultured bacterium | reverse complement strand
GCATTGAGAACATGAGCATTCTCACGTGGGAGCAACACCTGCGCGACCTGATCGCTCCTGTTGAAAAAGAGCGGGAAATGATGCGTATTTTGTTCTCCATTGTGTATTTGGTGTGCGCCGGTTTGGTGCTCAGCATCTTCTGGGCCATCGTGCAGGAGAAGACCCGCGATGTTGGAATTCTGCGCTCAGTAGGCGCAAGTCGTTTCGGTATTTTGTGGATCTTTTTGCAATACGGATTGGTGATTGGCGCCATTGGCGGACTCTTTGGAGTTGGCCTTGGCTGGCTTGTGATTCACAATATTAATTTTATCCACGAGACCATTGGCCAAGATGCCCCTGCGTGGAGTTACATCGCAAGTTTCATTATTGCCGGGATTAGTTTTGCCATGAGTGTGCGCGGCGTGACCACCGGCGTTTTACTCAGCACCCTTTTGTGGAGCGTTCTTGGTTTCACGCTTGCGATTGTGGGCGCGGGATTGATCATGCACCGCGGCACATTAATTTGGGATCCCAGCGTCTACTATTTCGCGACCATCCCAGATCAAGTGGATTGGTTCACCGCCATCGTCACGTGGTGTGGCGCGGTTATTTTCAGCGTCCTTGGCGCCAGCATTCCCGCCGCCAAAGCCGCGGACATTCATCCAGTCAGGGCGCTGCGCTATGAGTAAGTTCCTGCTTGAAGCCAAAGAATTGCGCAAGACCTATCACCTGGGTCGAGTGAAAGTTCCGGTGTTACGTGGCGCAAGTTTCACATTGGAGCAAGGCGAGTGGGTTGCCATACTTGGCTCATCTGGCAGCGGAAAAAGCACGCTTTTGCACTTACTTGGTTTGCTTGACGAGTGCGACGCGGACTCAGGCGGTGTGTGGTTTGACGGCAAGCCCGTAGCCGACTTGAAGTTCTCCGCGCGCAACGCCTATCGAAATCAAAGCGTTGGATTTGTGTTTCAGTTTTATCACTTGCTGCCAGAACTTTCTGTTTTGGAGAACGCGCTTTTACCCAACATGGTCAACGCTGGCATGCATTGGTTCAGCAAGCGCGCGCAAGCGCAACAACACGCCACCGAGTTGCTGGACGCATTTGGTTTGTCGCATCGCCTAACGCATCGGCCCGCGGAACTGTCTGGTGGCGAGCGTCAACGCGTGGCCATCGCGCGCGCTTTGGCCAATCAACCACGCGTGCTTCTGGCCGATGAGCCAACTGGAAATCTTGACACGCGAACTGGCGGAGAAATTCTTGACTTGATCGCCCAGAAGCATCGCAAAGGATTGTCCATTGCCATGGTCACGCATGATCCCGCCGTTGCCGCGCGCGCCGACCGCGTTGTGAAATTGGTCGATGGCTGCGTGGCGCACTAAACGGACTTGCGATTTGTGCGCCGAACTCATTTCAATTCGCTGATCTTCAGCACAATTCAGTCGCGGCCCCAATAGCGCGCGGTAACGGCCTTAGCCAACTGCTCGGCGTTCCAACCAAACCGTTTTTTCATGGCTTCTTCCCACGGAATTCCTGCTTTGACATCCTTCACCCACTCTCTAAAAGTTGCCCCTTTGGTCTGCACTAAAAAATCCACAGCCAGATATCCAATCGCATACCCAATCGCATCTGGACCGGGCCAAGAACCATTTTCATAATTCATTTGAAGGACGGAAAGAACATTGTTGTTTTCGTCGCGCAACCATTTCAGGCCTTGCGGCTTTCGATCAGCCTTGGTTGTTGAGTCTGGAAAACTTTCCGCGGCCACATATTCGGCGTAGCCCTCATCGGCCCATGATGGCAAGCGTGAAGGGGAACCATATCGATGCATAAATCCATGCGAGGCTTCATGCACAAGCGTGGCCATGAAACGATTTTCGTCCGCGCTTTTATTTGCACTCACCACAACTTTGGGACCGACCATGTGGCACAAACCAATCGCGCCTGGTGGCGGCATGGAATTGAAAGCAGCCATTTCAATGGCGCGGTAGTGCTCATCTGATGCGGAAACAATGACCACCGCTTTGCCGTGAAAAATATTCAAGCCAACAGGAAGCGCAAACATGTTGGCGACAGTTTCATACATGGCGTCCATGCGCCGCGCCAACTCTTTGGTCTCGCCAAGTGGCAAATCAGCGTATAAAACCCAGTACTTTCCTTCCACAACGCAATAACGCAAGTTCACTTGCTTCAACCAGCGATCCGCATCCGCCTTCATTTCAATCAACGCCTCCGCGCGCTGCGCATCAGTGGCAACACTCCAAATTTTCACACGCGGCGCCTCTTCTTTGTCAGCCACCGACTTCATGCCAACAGCCTTGGTTTGAAAATCTTTTTCGGCGGCAATGCGTCTATCTTCAACAACTTTGCGTCGATGTTCGGCGACCTCCAACCGCAACGCGTCGACATCCTTTGC
>CAJACJ010000043.1 GCA_903938205.1 uncultured bacterium | reverse complement strand
CGGTGCTGAGTGGGATCAAGCATTGGAATGCGCGTCAAGTCATGCGCTGGATTATTGGAAACAAGAAACCCCGCCGCCGCTGCCGCGTGTTGCCAAGAATGGTGAATGCGAATAATCACTCCACCAAGATCAAACACAACCCAAGAAATAGCGCGAGAGGATTGCGTTGTCACTCACAAATTCTCGTCTTCGTCATCATCTTGATCGTCGTCTTCATCTTCCATGTCGGCGCTGATCTCCGGCACTGAATGAATGCCGGCCGCGGCTTGAGCGCTGGCGGCTTCCAACACTTCCTCGGCCACAGAAATTGGAATGCTCTTGGCAATTCCAAGCGCGATGGCGTCGGATGGACGCGAATCAATTTCAATCTCTTGGCCATCCTTGGAAATAATCAGGCGCGCGAAATAGGTTCCTTGCGAAAAGCTTGTGATTTCAATTCGCAACAACTCGCCGCCTAGTGCCTGAATGGTGTTGGCCAACAAATCATGGGTCTGAGGGCGAGAAATTTCAATACCTTTCAAGCGACGCTCAATCGCGGACGCTTCCGGCAAACCAATCACAATTGGAAATGCGCGCGTGCCACCCACTTCGGAAAGCTCAATGATTTGCATGTCCGTCATTTCACGAATGAAAATTCGAGAGAGTTGCATTGGAATATTCATGGTGGTCTCCAATTCACAGTGTAGGACGCCCCAAGCTTTCAAGGGATCGCTACCATAGTCCGCTTCATTCATACGGTCATTTCAAACACTTTCAATAACACTTCACACAAGGAAACTGGAATGTCATCAAAGCATCTTTTCACAAGCGAGTCAGTGTCGATGGGCCACCCGGACAAACTGGCTGATCAAATTTCGGACGCCATTCTTGACGCCATGCTTGCGCAAGATCCGAAGAGCCGCGTGGCGTGTGAAACGCTGGTGACCACCGGCTTGTGTGTTGTCGCCGGCGAAGTGACCACGACGGGCTGGGTTGATATTCCGGGCGTTGTGCGCAGCACCGTGCTGAAGGCCGGTTACGACGATGCCGACAAGGGATTTGATGGACGCAGTTGCGGCGTAAGCGTTGCGCTGGGCAAACAAAGTCCAGACATTGCGCGCGGCGTGAATACAAAAAATTCCAAGAGCAAAAAGAAAAAGGCGCAAGGCGCTGGTGATCAAGGAATGATGTTTGGATTTGCATGCAGCGAAACCGCGGAACTCATGCCGCTGCCAATCCAAATGGCCCATGATTTGGTGCGTCGCCAAGCCAATATCCGCGAGAAATGCGTGATTGAAGGCTTGCGCCCTGATGCCAAAAGCCAAGTGACCGTGGAATATGACGGACTCATTCCAACGCGCATTGACACGGTGGTTCTGTCCACACAACACGCGCCAATGTGGAACGAGAAGCAAGATCGACTGAAGCAAGAAGTGATTCAACACATCATCAAGCCGTCACTTGGTCGTTGGTGGAACAACAACATTCGCGTGTTTGTGAATCCAACAGGCCGCTTTGAAATTGGTGGGCCGCACGGCGATTGCGGTTTGACTGGTCGTAAAATTATCGTGGACACATATGGCGGTCGTGGTCGCCACGGCGGCGGCGCTTTCAGCGGCAAAGATCCGAGCAAGGTGGATCGCAGCGCTGCATACATGGCGCGCCACATGGCAAAGAATATTGTGGCGGCCAAGTTGGCCAACGTGTGTGAAGTTCAACTTTCATACGCGATTGGAGTTGCTGAACCTGTAAGCGTGCATATTGACACGCAAGGAACGGGCACAATTGCCGACTCGCAAATATCAAAGTTGGTTCAAAGCTTCTTTGATCTGACTCCCGCTGGCATCATCAAACATTTGGATTTGCTCAAGCCAATCTATACGCCAACCGCGGCGCACGGCCACTTTGGTCGCAAGCCTGGCGAAGGCGGCAAAGGCACGTTCACTTGGGAAAAAACCGAGGACGCACCCGCTCTTGCAAAGGCCGCGCAACGATTGCGGTCCAAGCGTTGATGTATTGGTGGATACGCCTGTACGGCGCGCATGCTTGCAATGTGCTGACGAATTGCGCACCAGTGATTTCATATCACCTGCGTGATATCCGTGGCGAGTTCTTGTCATATAGACATGAATCATTGCACGTAGCGTGCGACTTGATCTTGCAAGCGCAAGTTCATGTAAATAATGAGGCGAGCCGCGCATGAATCCTGGACGCGCCGCCGCATATGAACGTATTGCATTGTGCGCGCGCGAGTGGCCGCGTTTTGATTTTAAAATAGATGCCGCGCAAGACAGCGCCATTGAGCCACGTGATCGCGCGCTGGGGCGCACCATTGAATTGCAAGTTGTTCGCCGTTGGCTCACGTTGCAAGCGGTAGTTGCGCCTTTGCTTGATCGACCGTGGCACACCATTCAACCTGGCATGCAAGCCGCGCTATTGGGTGGCGCTGCGCAATTATTATTAATGGACCGTGTGCCCGACCATGCGGTGCTGGATGAAACCGTGGAGTGGGCCAAGACCGCGGTGCGCGTAGGCGCCGGTGGAATGGTCAACGCAATCTTGCGCAAGATTG
>CAJACJ010000042.1 GCA_903938205.1 uncultured bacterium | reverse complement strand
GCGCCTGGAAAACGTTCGCCGTCTGTCTTGCGTCCCTTGATCACTGGCATAGCCATCCAGTTCTCCGCAAAGTCGGCGTACACCTCCAGCATCTTCATGGTTTCTTCGCGCGCCTCCACCTCTGTTGCGTGCGCGGTGTGACCCTCTTGCCATAAAAATTCCGTAGTGCGCAGAAACAAACGCGTGCGCATTTCCCAACGCACAACATTAGCCCACTGATTGATCAGCAAAGGAAGATCGCGGTAACTCTCCACCCACTTTGAAAAGCTCGCGCCAATAATTGTTTCACTTGTTGGACGCACAATCAACGGCTCATCCAACTCACCTGTTGGCACCAGCTTTCCATCTTTCATTTGCAAACGATGATGCGTGACAACCGCGCACTCTTTGGCGAAACCATCAACATGGGCGGCTTCTTTTTCAAGAAATGAAAGCGGAATGAACAACGGAAAGTAGGCGTTCTTGTGGCCTGTCACCTTGAACATTTTGTCCAGCGTGCGCTGAATGTTTTCCCAAATGGCGTAGCCCCATGGCTTAATCACCATGCAACCGCGCACCGCGCTGGTTTCCGCAAGGTCAGCGGCCTTGACCACTTGTTGATACCACTCGGAATAATTTTGCTCACGAGTTGGGGTGATTGCGGTTTGAACTTTGACGTTTTGATTTTTTGCTGATTGATTCATGTGTGCACCAACCGCCAAGGTAACACGCCACGGCAAATTGCACGGGGCGCGCCACGATTTGTCTCGCTTCCCACAACTCGACTTTATTTACAGCAAAAAAAGCGGCGCAAATACTTACAAAGAGTGAATATGCAGCGTGATGTGTCGCAGGGTTTTTCCAATATCAGATTTGAAAGCCTTCACCACTAATTTGCGCGCCTGCTTCATGGCCTCGCCCTCTGCTTGTGAAACCAATATTTGAAGTGTTTCAATTGCAGTACAACTTTCAGTGTGCGGCGCTGGATTTGGCAAAGACGGCGTCACTTGTCCCCGCGTGGGCAGAGCTTGTGTTGAAGGCATTTGAGCAGGCGAACCGTGTGTGGGTTGCGATTGCGACGGTGCTTGTAACGTTACAAATTCCTGGTTGTCACCGCGTGCATCCTTCACGGGCAACATCAAGCGAATCATGGACGCGTCGCGCAATTCCCCCATGGCTTTCGCGGCCGCATCAAATCGTTTCTCAAGTTCCAAGCCACGCTCGCCACTTTGCTCACGCATAAGTCGAAACGCAATATGCGTGCGCTGAACACGCTTGCGCAATGAATGCAACCAAGCCTCATCACGATCAACCCACGATTTGTCAGCTTGCGAGCGCGCCCTATGCCAAAGATGTTCAATCGAACCCGCCACCATTTCCGGGGTGAGATCTGTAAACCGAATTTTTTCCGTCACAGAAATCAACTGCTCGGTATCACCCGTCAAACCTTCAAGAACTTCGCGCCGATTGACGCTCTGCACCGCAACATCCTTTGGATCTTGCGCGCTTTGCCACGCCACTCGCACGCTTTCTTGGTCAATCGCCGGCAAGCGATCAATGATTTCATTTAACTTTTTTTCGCGCGCGTCCACATCTCGAAATATCCCCAAGCGCCGCGCCAGTGTGGCCCAACGCTCATCAAGTGCTTTGCGCTTCTCTGAACTAAATGCCCCCGCGGTCAGCAATAATGCGCACCGAATTTTTTTCACAGCACGCCGGTAGCCGCGGATGCCCTCAACTTGATCATGCTCGGATAGACCCAATGCCTGAACCAATCGTCTATGCGCCGACTCACACTCTTGGTGCAGCACATTGTGAATGAACTTGGCGGCGGGCGAGCTCTGTTTCACAAACGTGATGCTAGGACATTTGGGGCACAATGCTGAACAAGCATCAATGCGTCTCACCCCAGAAGCAAATTAATGCTTGGACGCGGGCTCGGCAGATTCATTGCCAGTTGGCGTGTTGGGAATAATTGGCGAAGCCATAGGCGCTTCTGGCGCATTATCCAACGACCCAACAAGTGGTGGATTGAACACGGGCTTCTCGACCGGGATCAGCCAACGCTGCACAAATGATGGTCGATACTCCGCGCCAAATGCGCCTTCCAAATGCACGGTGGCCATTTGCCACACGCCATCGGTGGTGACATAAATCACATCGACTTCCGCGTGGCTTCCATTCAGGCGCAATTGTTGCAGTGTCATGCCAACCTTGTCGCTCTCGGTCATGGGGCGCGAACCATCGCCAAGTTTGCTGGCAACGTCATCCCACACATATTGAGGCGTCTGTGGCGGCAAGTTGAAAACCAAAATTTCCCCAACCGGCGCCAAGCGCAATTGCGCATACCGCATTCCGCTGGCCATAAGTTGCGGGCATGGTGGAGTGGATGGAGAAAGCGTTGTCTTACCAGCTGTTGGTGGGTATGTCGCGCCCGCGGTGCAACCCGTCAACGCGAAAAAGAAAGCTGACGTGATTACGGCTGCGAGCACAAATGGTGATGCGATTCGTTGCATATGAGCTGCTCCATTTTCAAATCAAGCCAATTTCGATTCTTACTTTTCAGCCTTGGCAATTTGCCAATACTCAAGCTCAACAGGAGCCTGACGACCGAAGATGGTAACCAACACGCGAACCAAGCCCTTCTCAGGCAATGTTTCGTCAACCGTTCCTTCGTAATTCTGGAACGGACCTTCCTTAATCACAACCGCGTCGCCCTTCACAAATTCCATGCGAACGGTCGGTGATTCGTCAGGCTTCTTGCTGTCGAACAACATCTTCTCAACTTCTGGTGGCGCCATTGGCGTTGGCCGACCAGCTGTACCCACAAAGTCGCCCACGCCGGTGGTTTCTTTGATCAAGAAAAACACGTCTTGCGGAATGCGACCATCTGGCTCCAGTTTCATTTCAACAAACACGTAGCCGGGATACAACTTTGTTTCAGTCACGCGTTGCTTGCCAGCCTTGATGGTCTTGGTCTTTTCAGTTGGCACCATGATGCGGCCAACCAAATGCTTCATGCCTTCAATTTGAACCTTGCGTTCAAGTGTTGACTGCACGGAATTTTCTTTGTTGCTTGCAACGCGAAGCACAAACCAATCCATGCCGTCGCGATACATAGGCAATTCGCTGTCAGGATCAACTGGTGTCAGCGTTCCGTTGGCGGCCATTTCTTCGGCGGACATTGTTGGCGGCGCCAACATTGGCGTGCCCTTGTTCTTGGTGCTCGCGGCCTCATAGGCGCGACTGGTTGCAACTCCACCCTTCAGTGGACCATTGCTTCGAAGAGCGCCCAGTCCGGCGGAAAGGTTCTTGGTCTTGGTTGGGGCGTCGGCCTCAACTTCAGCATGATTTTCGGTATTTGGTGATTCTTCTGACAGCATGTTGATCAACTCCTCATGTCCAAAACTTTCATCCAGACGAACAAGGTGGAAAAGATAAAGTCAAACAACCAACAGAACAATGAAATGATGAACACCACCGCGATCACCACAACTGTGCTTCCAACAAGCTCGTGCTTGGTGGACCAATTTACTTTTTTCATCTCGCCTTCAGTGGCGACAAGAAAGTCAACGCTGCGCGCGTTCCAACCCACAAACCACCACAAGGCGGCGCCAATGATTGCCAAGAAAAGCATGGACACGCCGCTGGCCAAATAAATGGATGGGAAACCCACGCTCACCGTATCAAGCATGCGCCAAATCCAAATCGCGCCAAGCACGGCTACCAAGCCGAAGCCCACAACGGACATCACTCGTGTCCAGTAGCCCTGACCAAATTTTCGAATTGCACTTGCCATGATGAACTTTCAGAATGCGGTGAGAAAAAATTCGAACACTTCAAACAACTGATTGCGCTGCGAACACATGCGCGGAGCAAAGACGCCAAACTTCACTGACGCCACACGACTGCTCCAAACACGCCGGGAGGGGATCGAACCCGCGACCTGCGGATTTGGAATCCGCTGCTCTACCAGCTGAGCTACCGACGTAGATGCGTGAGCAAGGAAAAATCCTTACTTACGCTTGATTTTGTGAAGGGTGTGCTTGCGAAGTCGTGGTGAAA
This sequence comes from uncultured bacterium, assembly GCA_903938205.1. GTDB lineage: Bacteria > Planctomycetota > Phycisphaerae > Phycisphaerales > SM1A02 > SYAC01. The sequence continues at coordinate 1,819 of CAJACJ010000042.1, read as the reverse complement.
ACTTCTTGAAGCCTTCTTTCACTCGTTCGGAAATACCGCCCTTCACGCGGATTTCGGTGCGGTAATTCAAGTCACCGGTTTCGGTGCATTGAAGCCAAACATATTCGCGATCAAGAGATTTTTTAGCCATGACAAACTCCAGGCCTGAGGCCTTTGATAAATCCCATCTGTTCCCGCCGACACGTGGTCAGCGGGAACAGACAGGATGAAACTTACAGATTGATCTTCGTACAAACACCTGAACCCACGGTTCGACCACCCTCACGGACGGCGAAACGTGTTCCAACTTCCATAGCGACGCCCTTGCCTTCAAGGTCAACGCGCATGGTGATATTGTCGCCAGGCATGCACATCAAGTCCTTCGACTCAACGCCTTCCTTGATGAGCTCAATGCGACCGGTGATGTCTGAAGTACGGAAGTAGAACTGTGGCTTGTAGCCAGAGATGAAAGATGTGGACCGACCACCCTCTTCCTTCTTCAGAACATAAACTTCCGCTTCGAACTGACTGTGTGGCTTGATGGTTCCTGGCTTGCAGAGAACTTGACCACGCTCAACGTCGGCTTTTTCAACGCCACGAAGGAGACAACCAACGTTGTCACCAGCGCGACCTTCATCAAGCGTCTTCTGGAACATTTCAACGCCGGTCACAATTGACTTGCGTGTGTCTGGTCGCAGACCAACGATTTCAATTTCATCGTTGACCTTGATGATGCCACGCTCGATGCGGCCAGTGGCCACGGTTCCACGACCCTTGATGCTGAAGACGTCTTCGACGCTCATCATGAAAGGCTTGTCTGTTTCACGAACAGGCTCTGGAATGTGCGTGTCAATTGCGTCCATAAGCTCGGAAATGCACTTGGTTTTCTCGGCATCGGTTGGATTGCTCAACGCTGGGAAAGCGGCGCCACGAATGATTGGAATCTTGTCGCCATCAAATCCGTACTTGGTGAGCAATTCACGAACTTCCATTTCAACCAACTCAAGCAATTCCTTGTCATCGACAAGGTCGCACTTGTTCAAGAACACAACAAGCGCAGGAACGCCAACTTGGCGCGCCAACAGAATGTGCTCCTTGGTTTGCGGCATCGGGCCGTCGGTTGCGCTCACCACCAAAATCGCGCCGTCCATTTGCGCGGCGCCGGTGATCATGTTCTTCACATAATCGGCGTGGCCTGGGCAATCAACGTGTGCGTAATGGCGAGTCTTTGTTTCGTACTCAACGTGGCTGGTGGCGATGGTCACGATCTTTGTTGGATCGCGGCGGCCTTCGCTTTCGCTGGCCTTGGCAACGGCGTCGTATGCGACGGCTTTGCTCAGACCCTTGGCGGCTTGAACTGCGGTGATGGCTGCGGTGAGAGTTGTCTTACCGTGATCGACGTGTCCGATCGTGCCGACATTGACGTGTGGTTTTGTGCGATTGAAATTTTCTTTAGCCATGACATTGCTCCAATCCAACAGACTTTGAGAAACTCGACGCGTCGGAACTGTTCCGACAAGGTTCGTCAAGTCGCTCGGGCGACTGCGTTCGAGCGCGTGCTCGAACGACTTTCATTTCGGCTGACGTTCGATGAACATCGAATTCGTCTAAGCCACCGAAGGGGATTGAACCCTCGACCTCACCCTTACCAAGGGTGTGCTCTACCACTGAGCTACGGTGGCACTTACCGATTAAAAACCGCCCGTAGAAACGGGCGGTGAGTGTGAAAGGGTACAGATTTTTTTGCGTGGGTCAAGTGGGGGATAGCATGTGGATGATCCCGTTTGGTCGATCCATGGCGCGTAGGATTTGTCCAAGGTTTGAGCGGATTGGAAGAGTC
>CAJACJ010000041.1 GCA_903938205.1 uncultured bacterium | reverse complement strand
CGAGCCCATGTTCCAATAGTGGCCGTGTCATCCGGCGCGCCAATGGTAAATGTTGAGCTGGTTCCATCAAAGGTGTCACTGAAAGTAACGACTGAAGAAAGAACCGATGTTGTTGAATAGTTCGTGGCGGGAGCCGTGGTTGGCAGAACTAGGGCGCTTCCGCCAGTCGACTTTGCTTCGATGTAATACTGCATCTTCACATTGCAACTCGCTGCTGGGAATGTTGCGGTGTAATCGTTGCCACCGTTGCTTGTCAAAGCGACCGATGAAAACGCGCCAGATGTGCCTTCGCGGTAATACATTTTCGCGCTGCCCGCAAGCACTTGACTTGAAACTGGAACAATGGAGACGCTCATGGTTGTTCCACCGCTTGGATCAACGGTTGTTGGACCACCATTTGGAAGCGATATGGTGAACAAGGCAAGCGCTGGCGGCAGAAGGCCGTGGACAGAGAATGCATTGCTAATGGCCGTGTAATTCGGGCTTCCATCGCCCAAATTTCCATTGTCGTCATCTAGAGTCAGGTAATCCAACGTGATGTCATTTTGAATAGTGCTGGAACCGGCGTGAAGCGGCGTGGAATTCACAGCCAATTTTGCAAGTCGCGTTCGATAGTCGCTTGGATATGTTGAAATGAAACTGTTTCGCAGGCTCCAGAAGCAACCAGAAATAAGTTGTCCGCAGGAATGGATTTCGCTTCCGCAGCTAGAGCAAGCTGTGGCTGAATATTGACACGAGTTGTTGGCGCTGCGAATACCGCTGGAGCAACTTGAAAAGCCAACACCAAGTTGTGAGTTGTCAGTAATGACAATGCCAACGATGTCGGATTGTCCTTCACCATATGCGCCTTGACCGCTTCCGGCGCATTGCACCATGTGGTGGCCGTACTCATGGGCAGCCACATCGCCAAAGCCTGTGTTGTTGCAGCCACCTCCAGCGGTGAAGAAATTAATACTGCTTCCGTCGTAGTAGGCATTGCACACATCAGCAATGTTTGTGTTGATGGTGAAATTAAGCTGAGTAGAAATTGTTGGATAGCTGACGCTTGCCGCCAGAATCTTTTCACGGGTGCGATTCGCAATTTCGTAGGTATTGGTTTGCGCAGTGTTGAATTCATTTGGGGTTGGATTGAATAAGAATGTTGCACTGCCGCCATTTGCCACTGTTTGGCTGGCAACTGTTCCAAGCGTGCTGCTTTGATCAACCACTCTGAAATACTTGCCGGCAAGGCTTGGCGCAACAACAAGCGAAGCGGTTCCTGCGTTGGTGTATGTAAACGCGCCATTGGTATCGGCGTACACAGTGGCAGTTCCAATCAGGACCTTGGCGTACGGCATGCCACGAATGACCTCGGTGCTGCATGCGTCGGCGCGGTAATCAGTGGTGACATACTCATTCACTTGGCCCGTGACCGTGCTGTGATGAATCATGCTCTCTTGAAAGAGAATGTTTCCATTGGCGGCATCGACCACAAAATTTGTTTTTTGGTAGTTGGAAATATCAAATGCTCCGCCACCAATTGCGACAAATTCAACCGCAAGCTTGGCAGTTTGAACATCCTCATCCAGGCCAGCCCAAACCACATAGCGCGGCGTGTTCATTTGTGGAGGCGCACTGAATTGACCAAGAGCTTGACTTCCAACCAACGCGATATCGATGGAAGAGGCGTCCAGATTTTTGCCCGCCAATTGAGCTTCCATGGTTCCAATGTTGCGCAACGTGGCGCCAGCAAGAACCATTGGGAATTGATCTTCGTTGCGAACCAAGCCCCAGCCATACGAGCGGAACACGGGAATGCCCTTGGCATGTTGGCGGTAATAGACGGCGGTGAAATCGCTTGATGTACCGTCTTCGCTGGTCACCAGCGGCAAGGTGTGCGCGCCATCTTCAAATGGTCCAACTTTTTCAAGCTGTGTGTAGGGAACATTCCAAAGCATGGACCAATCGCGCATGAATGTGTCGGCGCTGTCGCTTGGTGAAACGCCGTGTGAGAAAGTGGTTCCCCAAACGCGTCGCAGTGAACCTTCAATCGTGTGCAAGCCGCCACCAGGAAAGAGGCGCGCGAAGCGGGCTTGAATTGTTTCACTATCGGGATCAGCTTGGTTACCAATTGCACCCGTGTTGAGTTTGTTGATTGGCGGAGTGTTTGTGACTTGATTGCCGGCCCAGGTCATTGTG
>CAJACJ010000040.1 GCA_903938205.1 uncultured bacterium | reverse complement strand
ATATCGCGCTGCGCCAACAACGCTTCAACGCTTGGCATGACCTGTACGCTTGGAACTTCGCAAACCATTTTCGCGGCGGCCTCCGGCTTAATGTCCCACACCGCGGCAATATCAAGACCCGCGTGAAGCGCGTGGCGCGCATGCACATGACCAATCGATCCGCAACCGATAATTCCAATTTTGGCGCCCGTTGATTTCATTGTTGGTCTTCCATTGAATTGTTGTTTGAATTGCCAAGCTTCTGCCCACTCGCCAAGGTATCGCAAAGCCACGCCGCGCCGCGCACGCCGCTGGAATCGCCAAACTTGGCGACGCGAATGGGCGTGCTCCAGGAATCAGCGAAAATATGCGGCAAAATGGCTGGCGCAAGGCGTTCCACCAAGCCGTCCACCAAACTTGCGCCGCCTCCAAGCACAATGACATCTGGGTCAAGCACATTGATCACACCACCCAGCGCGCGTCCAAGTCGATCAATCCAGCGATTCATGGTGGCCACGCTCGCCGCGTCGCCCGCCTTGGCCTGCGTAGCAATATGCTTCAGCGAAATTCCAGTGGTGTTGTTCACAAGCGCGTGATCCATTTCAACCGCGCTGCCCGAAATAAATTGTTCAAGGCAACACGCGCGCCCGCACCAACATTTCGCCCTCGCTCGCTCCGATTCATTCGCATTGGGAAGCGCGGTATGCCCCCACTCGCCGGCAATTCCGTTGGCGCCATTACGCACAATGCGGTCAACCACAATTCCGCCACCGCAACCTGTTCCAAGAATCACGCCAAATACAATTGACGCTCCACTGCCCGCGCCATCAATCGCCTCCGACAGCGCGAAACAATTGGCGTCATTGGCGGTGAGAACTTGCATTCCAATCAAGCGCTGCAAATCTTGCCGCAGCGGCATGCCATTCAAGCACGTGCTATTGGCATTGCGGTGCAAATGCGTTTGCGGATTTTCACTTCCAGGTGTTGCAATACCCACGCCCAAAACTTCGCCGGAAATTATTTTCGATCGCTCCACCAATCCCGAAATCGCTTGCAAAGTGCCTACATAATCGCCTTTTGGAGTGGCCACGCGCTCGCTCCACAACATGCCTCCGCTGCGCCCCAGTACGGCTGCCTCAATTTTTGTTCCACCAAGATCAATACCTATGCGGTTCATACTGTGCTTCACTTTGCGCGGCGCGCCAACACGGTCTTGATCACATCGCTCATCAACAAGGCCGTCAACGCGCCAACGCCCCGCGAATCTGTTTCATCGGCAATGCCCTCACAAATATGAAACGTGCTCACGTCGCGGCGCGCACCGATATAGCGCAGCATTTCACGAACCTCTTCAACAGCAAGCCCCGCCGTGGTTGGCGCGCTTGCGGCAACGCCTGTGATGGCGTCAAGATCCATCTCAAGCGCAAGTGGCCGCTTCTTGGCAAACTTCGCCGCTTCTTCCATTGCTGCAATATGAGGGGCATGTGGCCATACTCTTCCAAATGGAAATAATCCCAATAGTTTCTCTAACGTGATCGCTCGCAAATCTTTTTCGTTACAGAGTTGTTCCCACATGGCGTCGTTCACAAACGGCTCCTGCAAACCCACCACGCAATAACGCTCCAAGAATTTCTCGCGCCGCGCGGCGGAAAATGCGTTGCCACTATTGCGCCCTGTGTCTTGGCGTAAATCTGCGTGTGCATCAATATTGATGCATGAAATCCCCCGTGAAGTGGCCTGGGACAACCCTTTGATTATTCCAAATGCGTTCTCGTGGCCGCCGCCAACCGCCACCAGCAATTTGTCGCTCTTCACAATTTCCTGCGCAACGGCCGCCACGCGCTCGTCCACTTCGCAAACCAAAGCGTGCAGCGCAGCAAGGTCCACGGCGCGCGTTGCATCTAACGTTGCGGCTTTACTCATCACATCTTCAACCGCAATTTCACCCAACATCAGCAACGACTGGCCACGCAATGCGGCATTGTCCTGCATGGCCAAAATTTTTGCGCGCGCCGCCGCCCACAAATTGGCGCAACCAGGCTTGCCAAAGTTCGAGCGCACGCCAATATCGCTGGGTATTCCAAGCACCACTACCGCGGCCTTGGTGCGGGCAAGCGCCGCCTGCCACGACTCGCCACTGGCGCAGAAGTCCGCGGTTTGCGCCAACTTCTGCTCGCCATCACGCTGACGAATCTGGCTCAACGCAACAGATTGTGTCAATGGGTGAACCAATTCCTGCATTCCAGAATGCTACCCAAGAACTTGTATTTGCCGCATGGGAAACAAGCTATGGACACTATTTGCCGCACGCGAAATACGCTACGGGCATACGTAGATATTCACAATTTTCTTCAGCACACATATGTAATTTTCGCATGCACAAATTCACCCGCGCCGCCTGCGCAAACGCATATCAGTGCCTATCCTATGTCTTCAATGAAAGAGCCCGACTTCAACGACCCTAAGACCAAACAAGCAATGGAGCACATTCGCTCCATCTTGGGCTTCATTGGTGATGACGCCAATCGTGAAGGCTTGCTTGATACGCCGCGCAGAGTGATCAAGGCGTATTACGAGCATTTCTGCGGTTATTCGATGGATCCTGCGGAACCTCTCAGCCGCACCTTCACAGAAATTGAAGGCTACGACCAAATGGTTTTGCTCAGCGGAATTGAAATTCAAAGCCACTGCGAACACCATATGGTTCCCTTTGTTGGCAAGGCGCACGTGGCCTACATTCCAGATGGTCGCGTAGTTGGTCTTAGCAAACTGGCCAAGGTTGTCGAGATTTTTTCCAAGCGATTGCAAGTGCAGGAAAAAATGACGGCGCAAATCGCCAGCGCCATTCAAGAACATCTTAAACCGCGCGGCGTTGCCGTAGTGGTGCAAGCGCGCCACTATTGCATGTGTTACCGCGGCGTGCATCAACCGCATGCTTGGACTACAACCAGCAAGCTGACTGGCGTGTTCTTAAATAACTTAGCCACGCGCGAAGAATTTCTGCGCCTGATCTCTATTACACAGACTCCGTCCATGTAATCATGAGCTGTTCAATTCATTTTGATTTCAGCTGAAGAAATTCTGTAAAGAAGCCACTTAATCATCCACTCTCGCATTGTAAAATATTGTTGTAGCATTCCATTTCCGGGATCTTTGGATCCTTATGCCCATACGTCAAACGTCCAGCCTATTTCTGAATTCTCTAGCGAGCCTATTCAGCCGCTTTAGTGGGTTGGCGACACAAATTGTCATGGCGTGGTTTCTTACGCCAGCCGACTACGGCTTGTACGCCATTGCGCTAGGTATAACAACCTTCACCACAATTATGCGCGGTGGTGGAACGGGCATTGTCTTTCAAACTATGAAATTAGATGAGTTCACCTCCATTGGGGGCGGACTTGCACGTTTCGCGGTGGGGTGCGGAATTCTGGGAACCATT